>NZ_BAAHYK010000103.1:0-5013 GCF_054657595.1 Desulfocicer niacini | reverse complement strand
GCGAACACCGAAAGTTGAGGTATAGTTTGAAAGTCGGTTATGTGTTGAGACCTGCCAGCACTTTTTCAGGCAAGGCTGGAAGTTTCGTAATCCGGACTCCGCATGCGCTATAGATGGCGTTGATTATGGATGCGTGGGGGCTGGTCAGGGGAAGTTCTCCGCAGCCTGCTGCACCAAAGGGTCCTTCGGGGCGGGGCGTCTCTTGATAGATGATTTCAAGATGATCGGGAACGGTTTTTGCGTAGGGAAATCCTGCTCCAACAAGTGTAGAATGCTTTTGAATATCTTCAAAATTTTCAGACAGAGCAAGACCGATTCCCTGGGCAAGCCCCCCGTAAAGCTGACCGTCCACCACGGATTTATTATTAACGGAACCCACATCCGCCACCATTGTCATTTTTTCCACCATGGTTTTTCCGGTGGAGAGCTCCACCTTAACTTCCGACATAAACAGTCCGAACATAAGAATATGATATGGATTCCCCTGATTGTTCTCATCGCAATTCCCGGAAGGGCTGGCGTAATTGTAGTTGTATTTAAGGGGAATACCCTCGGCTACCATCTCTTCATAGGTACGATAGGTGCCGTCTTCCTTTTGCATCGCTTTTTTCAGCGCTTCGCAGGCCTTTACGATGGCCATACCCGTCATGACCTGGGATCGACTGGCACCCGCCGGGCCGCTGTTGGGACACTTTGAGGTGTCGTTGAGCACCAGCTTGATCTTTTCCGGGGCAATGTTCAGATCCCGCAGCGCTTCATGGGCACTGCCAAGGGACCCTGCATCTGCGCCCTGTCCATGGTCTTCCCAGGTATTGTAGACCGTGAATACCCCCTCAGGCCCGAGTTCCACAGCCGCTTCCGAAGGATCCGGCCCGCCTCCACCACTGTTGTAAATACCGATGGAAACCCCCACACCGTATTTGTATTGAGTATCATTTTTATCCTTGGCAGATTTAACGGCTGCCTCATATTTCGGACGCAGGGTATCTATCATATCCGGCAGGACATATACCTCGGGGGGATGACCGTAGGGCATGGTGCCGCCGGGCCGCAGCGCATTTCGATACCGCAATTCCAGGGGATCAATATTTAGCTTTTCCGCCAGGATATCCATCAGCACTTCCGAGGCGAATTCGCTCTGGGGTGCACCAAATGCCCGGAAAGCCGATCCCCATGAGTGATTGGTGAATACAGTTCGACCGTTGCCCCGAATATTGGGGATGTCATACCCGGCACCGATCATGTGGGCACCCATGACAGTGAGCATGTCCGCAAGTTCGGAATAGGCACCGTGGTCCACGGACCAATCGGACTCCATGGCCAGCAGTTTTCCATCTTTATCAGCGGCATAGCGAAGATTGACAAAAAAGGGAGAGCGTTTGCCCGTGTAGGTCATCTGCTGGTGATAGTTGTAGCGCAGCACCACCGGACGTCCCGTGGCCAAAGCCGCCACTCCCAGCAGCGCCTCCATGGTGGGGGAGAGCTTATACCCGAAGGTTCCGCCGGCAGGGTTTTGCACCATTACAAGTTTTTCCGGTGCAACGCCCAGCCCGTCACAGATCATAAAATGGTGCAGATAGAGTGCAATGGATTTAGACTGAATGGTCAATGTGCCATTTTCATCGGTGAAAGCCAGGCCCACATCGGGCTCAATGGGCATGTGGGGTTGACGGCCGACGTAGAAATCATCTTCCACCACACAATGTGCCTTGTCAAACAGGGTGGCTGTCTCCTCACCTTTGGCTATTTTAGTATTGAAAAAGACGTTGGGGGTTCCAGGATGGATTTCCAAAGCATCCTCGGCCATGGCTTCCGGGGCACTCATATATGCGGGCAGTTCTTCGAGATCGACTATCACCTTTTCTGCAGCAGCCCGGGCATTGTGTTCGCTGTCGGCACATACAATGGCAATGGCGTCTCCATACTGAAACACTTTGGTATCCGCCAAAATTGGTCGATCAAAGCCATCGTTCAGGCTGCCCTGGGGATAGAGCACCAAACCGTTGATTCGATTTGTGCCTTTAATATCTTTGTGGGTCAGTATTTTGAATACACCGGGCATTTTTTTGGCTTCTGCAGCATCAATGCCAAGAATCTTTGCATGGCTGACCTTGGCCTGGACCAAAGCCAGATAGAGCGTTCCCTTGGGCATCTTTATGCCGAGGTCCGCTCCGTAATCACAAGTTCCGGTCACCTTGGCCATCGCTGAAGGTCGGGGGATATTGGTGCCCCAGATCTTTCCGTCAGCGGGCATCTTGAAAAGAAGATCCTCTTTTTTTATTTCTCCACGATATACTTTGGCGGCATCCATTACCGCGTCCACCAGTTGTTTGTAGCCGGTGCAACGACAGGCATTGCGGTGAATCGTGAACCATTCCCGAATATCTTCCCGGGACGGGTTCGGATTTTGGGCCAGCAGTGCCTTTGTCGAGACGATAAATCCCGGCGTACAGAATCCGCACTGTGCACCACCATGAAGCATCCATGCCAGCTGAATGGGGTCAAGATCGTCGTTGGAGCCGATGCCTTCAATGGTCAGCAAAACAGCCTGATCCGGCACTTTTGACATTTTTACAATGCAGGAGCGCACCAGCTTTCCGTTGAGGATTACATTGCAGGCACCGCATTGTCCCTTACCGCAACCGACTTTGGTTCCGGTCAACAACAGTTGTTCTCTAAGCACATCCGCAAGGGACGTCTCAGGATCGGCAATTACGGTTTTCTCAATACCATTTACCATTAAATTTCGTTTCAGCATAATTTCTCCCTTAAGGCGTTATCTGTTCATTTAAATTATTCTAAGCTTATTCCATGGCAAGGGTTTGGACCGCAATACCCATGAGCCTATCCACATCCCATTCTCCTCCAAATCGGGCAGCCACCATATTCACCAACACCTGTAAATTTGCCGGTTCAGCCAGACAGAATCCGGAAAAAATGCATATACCAAGGTTATCAAACAGACACATACCCACCTGAAGTTGGGTGGAGCGGGCTACCTGGCCCTCTTTTTGGATCGGATCTACAGATGGGTCCCCCAAAGCATTGGTAACATTGAGCAGCGCTGCCTTTCCCAGGGCGAGCAGCCCCTGACCTGAAACAGGATTAGCTAAAATAGCCTTGCTGTAAGTTTTGCTGTTTTCAAGAAAACTTTTTTTTATGGTAAGGGGCATCTGTTTTTTGGCCTATGGCGATGATCACCGCCTTTAGCCCCTTGGAACCCATGAGTGCCCCCAGCCCCCCTCCTTGCCGCTGCCCGGGCCGGACGTCCTTCGGGGTCGGACATCTGTACGGTGGAGTTGAGATATCCTCGCTCCCCGGCCTGACCAATGGGAATAATGGCAATGTCACTGCCGAAATCTTTTTGAAGTGCATCTACCAGATCGTAGTTGTTCAGCCCCTGGTATTGTGAAGCGGAAACAAGACGGGACCCCTCATTTTCCAGAATCAGCAACCGCCACTTGTCATCCGTAAGTAGATAATGGATAAAATTTTCCAATTGATAGATTGGCGAAAAAAAGGATTTGAACACATGGATCAATCTCCTTGTTTTATATTACCCTGTTGCTTACAGGCTTTCATCTCAGGGTATGCAATGTTTATTTGTACTGTCTTATGCCTGATCAAAAAAGCGATTTAACAGCTTAATATGACATTGTAATTTACGAGTTATTTTTAACTACAAAGTCTTTTTCTCAGGATCAATTCTACTAAAGTATAATTTTTATTTTTTGTAGAAAAATTCCAGCCTGGTACAGGCCAAGGTAAGGGAGTCGATTTTTTTAAGTCGAACTGATTCAGACTGAGACCGTAAAAAAACATCGGATGATGCCATGGTCTTTTCTATTGCCCTTTTAAGGGTGGGGGCATTGCAGTTTATGGGATGAACAACCGAAGCAACCCCCATGGCTTTGGCCCGGGATGCCACACCGGGTTGATCCCTTCCCCAGGGAACCAGAACCATGGGTGTCCCGTGGTATATGGATTTAATTACCATGCCGTGTCCGGCATGACAGATGGCAAGGGTGCTGATTTGCAGTGCGACACTGTGGGGTATATAATTTTCCATGAAAATATTGTCAGGAAGGTTTGAAGACCAGGGGGCCTCATGACCGTGGGGCAGAGTTATGAGTACCCTGAATTTTTGATTTCTCAGGGCTCCCAGAGCGGCGTGTACAATATTGATATCATCTGTCTGGGGAGCCGTGCTCAGCGACATTAAAATCCAGGGGGGACCGGGTTCATGAAGATATGAAGGAATTTGACCGGGCATTTCCCAGAACAGCGGACCGGTATAAAAATGGTTTTCAGGAAGATTCCCATGATTTTTGTCAAATATCGGGTCCGTGGCATGGAGAACCAACGTTGCCTTGTTTAGGGGAGGAAGCAGCCAATGTTCATACATCTGTGCCCCAATATAAGAAAAATCTTCTTTTCTGGGAACATTGGTTGTATCTCCAAAATGAAAGCCGGGATTAACGAAACACCAGGGACATTTTAATGTTTCGGCCATCACCCGTGCCAATTCTATGCATAATAAAGATCCCAGTATCCAATCGGGTTTCCATTTTACCAATTTTTTTTCCACATACATTGCTGTTTTTAGTGCCCATTCTTTCAGGGGATTGAGGGTCATGGGGGTAAGATCTTCTCCTGTGGAAAATATATGTTGAAGTGCCGGGCTGAAAAAGCCGTACAGATTCAACCGGGAAGGAAGGCAAAAGGCTGAAAGACCCGAGGACACCACTGCGGCCCGGGTATCTTTATCGCACAGTATTAACACATCATGTCCCCGGGCCTTCATCCCAAGGGCCAGGGAGAGAAGCGGGGGCCAGTCTCCCCCGCCGCAGGCGCTAATTATCCCCAGAATTTTCATAGGAGCTGTTGTGAGTCCCAAAGTCATTTTCAGGTTCCTTGTTTTGATATAACTGCCATGGGCAGACCGTATTCTAATCCGGCTCTGCCCACAACGAAGCTTGAAATAAGCCCCTGATTTGCGGAGTATTTCATATA
>NZ_BAAHYK010000102.1:0-5423 GCF_054657595.1 Desulfocicer niacini | reverse complement strand
ACGGGCAACCAGCCCAGCGTTTGCAATTCATTCTCGCTGCGCGCAACGGCCATTACACATGCACCACGTGACGTCAGCAGATCAGCCGTCACCCGCCCAATGCCACCTCCCGCACCTTTTACCAGTGCCACCCGCCCTTCTACTCCCGGCATATATCCCCCCCAATTAATTGAGTTCTCATCATCAACCAGAAAAATTTGCTCTGTTCCTTTGAATACCATATAAAAGTCTCGTGAGCGGCAGACAGCCGACTTGACCCCGGCCTTGTCTGTCATATAAAAGCCACCGCCCGAATTGGAGATCCGTCTGCCTGCTGAAAGTGCAGGGGGAAACAGCTGAACTCAACAGGCCCCATCTGCAACTGGTTCAGGTTTGACAGGTTTTCAACGATCACCATATCCGATCCAAGCAGAATTTTATGGATGGGATAGGTCTGGGTATCGAAACTGTCCGCAGAAATGGTATCAAACCCGATGCCTTTTAACCCCATCCCTGCCACCCACTCAGCAGCTTCCGGGGTGAGTACCGGAAAGTTAGCAAAATAGTCATCCGTTCCCCAATGCCGACTCCACCCTGTATGGATCAGGAGGAAATCAGTGTTTTTAATTTGATTTTCAAGAGGTTTAAGAACTCCGAGATCTATGGATTTGTCCTCATTGGAGTCAAGATGTACAACTATAGCACTGCCGTGGAAGCGGTTAATATCATAATGGTCCAAAAATTTTCCGCCCTTTATCAGATGAGCTGGTGCATCTATATGGGTGCCTGTATGGGAATAAAAGGTGATCTTTTTTTCAAGGAATCCATCCTGCTCAATTGAGCAGCCAGTGATAATTACCGGCTTTTCTGTGCCCGGATAAACAGGCATATCTTCATGAATGGGATGGGTGAGGTCAATGGATGTGGTCATAATAATTTTAAATTCCTTTTTTATTGGCCAGGTAAATTTAACACATAATGGGCCATCACAATATTATACGGCCTATGATGCCAGATGAAATAATCCCATGTGTTTTTCTGTACAATTTCAAGGTTCATGCCTATATTCAAATCTAAAATTTTCATCCGGAGTTCAAGCTCAAATCGGAATTATATATACCAGACTCTCCCGCAAAACCCAATGCATGTGAAGGTGAAAAGAGCATCGTAAAACTGGCCGGGCTGTAACTACCCTGGAAACAGACTTGCCAAAACGATTGGGATGCATTAATAGTCTCTACGATTGAGATGCAGTAATAGTCTCTATTGACTAATGATAACAATTAACAAAACTTTACCCCATCATTATCCAGACAGATGACAGGTTCCTGTTTATTTAGAGAGAAAGGATTACCATGGCAAGACATCACCTGAACATTGAAAAAATCGGCGGCACCTCCATGTCTCGATTTTCTGAAATCGTTGACAATATCATTCTTAAAGACAAAGAACATATATATGGCAGAATTTATGTCGTATCGGCCTATGCGGGCGTCACAAATGATCTCATCGAACATAAAAAAACCAATCAGCCGGGTATCTATAAACTCTTTGAAGATCAACAAAACTATCCGATTAAAATGATCCGACTACAGGAGTCACTCTACAAGCTCAACGAGACCTTCAAAGATATCGGGCTTGATGTTGAAGCGGCCAATAATTTTATTGGTGATAGGATTGACCAGGCCATAAACATTCTACGCAGTATGGATAATGTTCTGGCCTCGGGCTATGTCAGCCGTGAAGAGCTGTTGCTGGCTGCCAGAGAACTTCTGGCCTCTCTCGGGGAAATGCACAGCGCCTTTAACTCTGCAAATATTCTTCAAAACAGAGGATACAACACCACCTTTGTCGATCTCAGTGGTTGGGATGACAGCCGCCAGTTAACCATTGATGAGCGCATAAAGGACAGCTTTGCCAAAATAAACCCCTTCTCCACAATTTGTTTTTCAACAGGTTACACAAAAGGGACAGAAGGCATCATGCGTGAATTTGACAGAGGATACTCCGAGGTGACGTTCTCAAAAATCGCTGTATTATTAGGTGCAGATGAGGCAGTTATTCACAAGGAATACCACCTCTGTTCAGGTGATCCACTGACCATCGGTGAAGAAAAAGTCAAACCTGTCTGTAATACCAATTATGATGTGGCTGACCAACTGGCGGATGTGGGCATGGAGGCAATACACCCCAAAGCATCAAAGCCTCTTGAGATTAAAAATATCCCTATCCGGGTAAAAAATGCATTTGACCCTGATCATCCAGGAACGCTCATAACCAAGGATTTCATCGCCCCGAAGTCAAAGGTCGAAATTATCACCGGCTCCAAGGCGGTCATCTGCATGGAAATCCATGATACCAGAATGGTGGGAGAAGTTGGATTTGATCTCCGTATCATGCAGATTTTTGACAAATTTCATGTCTCTTACATCTGCAAGATGACCAATGCCAACACCATCGATTTGATCATTGAAGAGAAAGACTGTACGCCCCATTTTCTGACTGAACTCAATGAGGCCATGGAAGAGGTATCCACAAGCCCGGTGGCCATCGTCTGTGCTATTGGCTCAAATATTGCTCAACCCGGAATAATGGCTAAAGCGGCACTGGCTCTGGCTGGGAAGTCCATCAATATTCTCGCTGTTTCACAGACAAAAAGGCAGACAAACATGCAGTTTATCGTTGAAAGGGACCAGTTCGCCCAGGCCCAGATGGCCCTTCATGGGGCGCTGTGTGCCTGAAACGTTGATAATACGTACGCATCCGCTTTTCTGAGCACCGTTTAACAGATTTGGTGATGGGGTAAATTTTACACGCCCCTTCTGAATCTCTGATTCAGGAGGGGTAGTTGACAATCAAGATGAACAGCTATAGTGCGACACGCCACCAACGTTAAAAAACGCCCTGGGTTTTAGACGATAGTATTTATCCTCTACTTCTTGTGATTGTTCATCATATGGGTAGCTAAGTACTTCTTGCAACTCTCTGACTAAGGCGTAGTCACCCTGCATGGCTTGTTGGTAGGCAGGGACAATCAACCACTCACGCCATGCGTATTTTGGGTTCATCTGTTTCATACTTGCTGATATCTCAGCCAGATTGCCCTCTTTAATGACAAGATCGCGCCAGCTTTTTAGCCACGCTTGCCATTGCTCATCGAGTTGTTGTGACGTTTTAACGTAGAAGCTCTTTTTTAATTCTGAAACATCCTCTGGTATATGGGATAACTCACGGAAGAAAATGGTGTAATCCACCTCTGAGTGGGTCATCAGCTGCATTAAACTCTTTAATAGCTGCGGGTTATATTCAGTCAAGCCAAGTTTGGCCGCCCACATTTTTTGGATTTGTTTTTGCATCTCTTCTGCAAAGCCACGGCGCACTTGGTCGAAATGTTCTAAAGCTTTAGTATCTTCTACGAGTAACGATCTCACAGCTGTCCAGAACATATGGTAATTCGCTTCCGCAGCCATTGGCTGATTGAAGAATGAAAAGTGTTCCCCGCCGCCAGTCCAAGGTTGAAACTGAGGGTCAAAAATTTCACAAAATCCAAAAGGTCCATAGTCGAGGGTAAAGCCACCTGCAGCGCAGTTATCACTGTTGAAATTACCCTGGCAGTAACCAACACGTTGCCAATGGGCCACCAGTGAAGTAAGACGCTGTCGAAATTGCTTAGCCAACTCAACCAGTTGATCTGCAAAAACAACGTTTTGATTAATGCTGCTTTTGTATTCTCGCTCAATTAAATGGGACACAATCATGCGCAATTCTTCTAATGCGCTTGGATGAGTATTGTTGCGAGCGCGGCGGGCAAACAACTCCAGCTGACCAACGCGCAAAAAGGATGGTGCCACGCGAGTTGAAATCGCCACAGGATTGTCCACCAAAATATCAGGATCAGTGGCGTGGGAGCCTTGAGAATACCAAGGCCGGGTAACGGTCTCAGATTTAGAAACATACAGTGTTAAAGAGCGTGATGTTGGAACACCTAAAGCCTGCATATATTCTTGGGCCAGAAACTCACGCACACTTGACCGCAGTACTGCACGCCCGTCGGCACCACGGCAATAAGGTGTTGTGCCGCCACCTTTCAATTGCATTTCCCAGCGCTGCCCATTGAGTATTCCTTCAAATACGGATATCGCCCGCCCATCACCATACCCATTACCAGTACCAAATGGACATTGTTGAATATATTCGGTGCCATAAATCGACAATGCATAGCCAGTCGCCCAGCCAACCTGACGCATAGGCTCATGCGCAGCAGAGAGATCTCCAGAAAATACCTGGCGAAATTTTGCATTACGCACCAGCTCGTCGCTCAGCCCAAGTTCATTAAAAAAAGTGCTGCTATGGGTTACATATTCTGGTTCTGCAAGCGGCGTGGGTTTCACGGGTACGAAATGACCAGAAAAAACCTGACGGGCACGGTAATCATCACCATCTTCGGTGGCATCTGGGTCAGCATTCAAGGTATCCATCAGAGAATAATCAGCTGTTCGCACAAACTCATCAAAGGCCGTTACACAGGGCTTAGCAGATGGTTTAGATATATATGACATTGTTGCAAACTCCTTTCGCTAAGGGGGGGCGCCAATTTTGCGCATACGGTTTCAGTGTCCAGAAGAACCGGGGCCAGATCCGCCATTGCCTGAAACAGACACTTTGGGAGATATGAATTCAGTGAGATCAGGGAGTTTCTCAGTTTATCCGCAGCTTCAATAAATGCGCCGAAAAATGCGGAAACCAGGCCAGCCCCCAGTCCGACCAGGGCTGCAAGCAGATTGTTTATAATCAGTTTTTTCAATCAAAGCTGATTCCTTTAAGAATCATCACGATTTTAAGAGAGTAAAATATTTTCTTGCGTTGAGATTTGGATTCATATGGATTCGCATGATGGTCTCATTAACCCTACAACGCTACTCATATCTCTTTAGTCTATATATTGCGTTTCAAGACCAATTGGTTATGCAATATATGGTGGGACATCTCGACAAGTGGCATTGTTGGGCTAATCTCCTGTCTCTGTCAGGTGGCCAGTGAATGGCTTGCGTTTTCTCTTAAGGAAAATATGCTCTACACCAAGCGCCGACGCCAGCAGGATGACCAAAACCAACATTGAAACAGGATCATTAGTGACGGATCGTGTAACGACAATAGCAAGTGACACCACACATCCAACAAACCCCACAGCGGTAATAAACCTAGCCCAGCGAACGGATCCTGCGTCCTTGAACGCAGCTGTGTTAACCACGGCGAATACGGCGAGAAATATGGCAGACGCCAATGCAGATATACTCTCTACCGGCAGCGCAACTGCCATACCCAGCCCGATCAGGGCAGTGATATGAAGACCTATCGGCTGATTCCAGGTTCGTGTCTCCAGAACAGCAGGGAGTTCGCCTTCTGTGGCTATGGTGAAGCTGAGACGAGCCGAACCGTACAAC
>NZ_BAAHYK010000101.1:0-6074 GCF_054657595.1 Desulfocicer niacini | reverse complement strand
TATTTCCATCTTCCCATATTTTTATAAATTCTCCACCATTCATTGCACTATTTTTCCAGATCAAGGAAACGTCATCTCCTTCAGATATTGTATTTGAGCCTATGATATCATGTCATTCTGGAGAATTCACGCAGGCTTGCCGAAGGGACACTTATTATCGGCAAAGTTTGGGGTTCCCACCGCGGTCCATGCTCCTCAAAAGAACTTATGACTCACGAGTATGAGCTTAGAGTGCTATTGATTGAAATCGCTGTCGTTTCTTTATAAGAAGAGAGCACAATCATGGTATTTGTTTTTTCTACACCATCGAAAGCTCTTATTTTATTTAATAATTTTTTCAAATCGTCGGTGTTGCGAGTACAAACCTTAAGTAAAAATGAATATTCTCCGGTTATATTATTACATTCAAGCACTTCAGGAATCTCACAAATTGCCTTAACGATATCATCTTCATCTTCTGGACCATTGACAAAAATACTGATGAATGCACAAACATGCATTCCAATCGCTTTTGGATTAATCAGGGTCGTTTGCCCCTTGATAACGCCAGCGTTCTTGAGTTTTTTTATTCGATCACTGACAGCGGATACTGACAAACCCAACTCTTTCCCTAAACTCGCAAATGATAACTTTTCTAATCCTTGGAGCAAAACAAGCAATTTGATATCAATTGAATCTAATTTCATTTGAATGATTCTATTCCTATAATCCAGATGTCGTATTTTAAGTGTACGCATAATCCTAAATATTTAGCTAAAACTCTTCAGCTAAAACTAAAAAGAATACGTTGTTCAATACCTTCGCCAATTATTGAAATGTGCATTGTGTGTTTTTTATTTTAAAAACAGAACATATGATTGGCGAAGGTATTATTATTACAGACGACATTTTTCTACAATATGTTTTTATTTGGCTTTATTATGCTAATACAGTAATTATTCCTATCAAATGCTAATATAGCTGCATTTTTTATTAAAAATATATTGACATGCAATAAACATTAGTCTAATTAAGAAAATTATAAACAAAATTAACATTCAGTCTTCTGCGCTTCTGCTAACATAATCTCCATGAGCGAGCCGCATTTTGACCTTGGTCCACCAAATTATGATGCTTGGCCGATGATATGACCAAGCCCGATATTTATCTCTATAAAAATTCAAATGCAGCATTTCTTTGGGCAAACGATGATCAAAATCGAAATTTTCCATGAGGGTCATGAGCAGATAAATTAAAATATGACGACTAGATGGCTTTTTAGGCGGAACAGGTGTCGTGATTTAAGATAAAATATTAAAGCTACGAGAACCAATTCCATAAACTCATAACAGTTGAATGTAGAGGTGAACATGAAAAAGGCATTTGTTATTTTTGTAATGTGTTTTGCTTTAATCTCAATTTCAGTACCCAGCTATGCAGAATCTAAAACAATTGAATTAAGGGCTGCATATGAATTCCCTCCAGTTTCCTATATTCAAAAAGATATCTTTGATCCATGGGCAGCTGAAGTCAATAAGGCGA
The DNA here is from genome assembly GCF_054657595.1 of Desulfocicer niacini. Lineage (NCBI taxonomy): Bacteria > Pseudomonadati > Thermodesulfobacteriota > Desulfobacteria > Desulfobacterales > Desulfobacteraceae > Desulfocicer > Desulfocicer niacini. The sequence goes on along the minus strand of NZ_BAAHYK010000101.1, from coordinate 4,553 downwards.
CGCAAGGCAGAGTTAAAATCGTGAATTTTTATGCAGAATCCCTTGGAAAGGCTGTGGATGCTTTTGATAATACCGTCTCAGGTATTTGTGATATAGCAGAAGTTGGGCATGAGTATACTCCTGGTCGCTTTGCTTTGAGTATGGTTTATTATTTGCCTTTTTTAGGTGCCAACTCTTCTGAAACAGTCAGTTTGGCTCTTTGGGATTTATATAAGGAGTTTCCCGAAATAAGAGATGAATATCCGGGTGTAAAAGTACTTTCTCTCTGGGGCACGCCTGCTTTTCAAATCCTTACAAAAAAAAATCCGATACAAACTTTATCCGATGTCAAAGGTCTTAAAATACGATGTGGTGGCGGACCTGTAGTTCCGGTATTAAAAGCGTGTAATGCAGCCGTGATCGTCATGGGGGCTGGCAGTGCCTATGAGTCCCTTGAAAGAGGGACGATTGACGGTACATTTTTCCCAATTGGTGACAGTCACGCCTTTCGCCTTGGGGACGTAATCAATTACTGTACTGAACTAAATATGATCAACATCTCTTTTGGGCTTATCATGAATGAAAATGCGTGGAAAAGCCTATCTGCTGAAGATCAAGAAACCATTACAAAGCTGACAGGAGCACATTTTGCAGGACTTGCTGGCAAGGCGTGGGATGCCAATGAAGCAATCGGCAAAAAAAGTTTGATAGAAAAAGGGGTGGAGTTCATCCAACCCTCTCCAGAAGAGAAAAAGAAATTTGAAAATGCGACAGCGTCTCTTGTTACTCAATGGATAGATGATATGGAAAAAGAAGGACTACCCGGAAAAAAAATTGTCGAAAGGGCGAAAAGCTTAATCGTCAAATATTCTAAATAGACGTTTTGATAAAGCGCCAATGAATGATGGTAATTAGAATAGGCAGATCTTCAATGTTTCTCTTAGAGGATCTGCCAATTCTTTCTATTAGGAGATATGTAATGGAGTTGGTTTCAAAAATTGATAATTGGTTTTTACAGCCCATCGGTAAAATTTTCGCTTATTTGGGCGGTGCCTGCGTAGCACTTATGATGTTCGTAGTGGCGATTGATGTAATCCTACGCTATGGGCTATCAATGCCAATCTCATTTAGTGTAGAACTTACTCAGATTCTTTTGTTGATTGTCGTCTATTTGGGAATAGGATGCTGCGGACTCAATAAAAGTCATGTCGCTATTGATGTCATTGTCTCTCGATTCTCAAAAGAGGTACAAGCTGTCATCTCTTTGATTGGAGGCTTGATAAGCTTTTGCCTTCTAACGGCATTCATATGGCAAACCATATTACAATCGAAAATTTTCTCAAAATTTTCTCAAACAACCAGCGGTTTGCATATTCCATTTTCCGTGCTCCTTTTTGTTGTTGCTGTGGGATGCAGCTACCTATGGTTTATTCTTCTTAGAGATTTTATCAGCTCGTTGAACAAGGCTTTACTCATAAAATCAAAGTACATCAAGTTGTGGTTAGTGGTAGGCTGCATTATTTCGCTACTTTTTGTCCTATCACCAATTATTGCATCTCAATTGGGTATCAAACCAGATGCTAACACATTGGTTGTTTGCAGTATCTTTTTTTTACTCTTCCTTCTTTTTTTCAATATCCCGGTTGCTTATGCTATGGCCATTGTCGGGGTCCTGGGCGTTTCCTGGATGGTTTCAACAGATACAGGACTTGGTCTTCTGCGAACAGTTCCTTATCGAACAGGAATGTTCTATGATATGAGTGTTATTCCTCTTTTTATCTTGATGGGAGAAATTTGTGGCAAATCCGGATTGGTCGCAGATCTTTACGGAGCCGTCTACACATGGATAGGGTTTGTTCCGGGCGGATTGGGAGTTGCAACCATCGGTGCTTCCACCGGTTTTGCTGCGGTTTCTGGCTCAAGTGTTGCAAGTGCCGGCGCAATGAGCAAAATATGCTATCCAGAAATGAAGCGCTATAACTATGATCGTGGTTTCGCGATGGGGTGTGTTGCCGTGGGAGGCACATTGGGGACTATTATACCTCCAAGTATGGATTTCATTATTTATGGCATTCTTACCGGAACATCCATTGGAGAATTGTTCGTTGCTGGAATTATCCCCGGACTTCTCATTGCCAGCGGCTATGTGTTGGTTACAATTTTAGTGTGTAAATTCAACCCGAATTGTGGTCCGCGCGGCCCGAAAACAACATGGAAAATGAAAAGGCATGCATTTACCAAAATTTGGGGGGTCGTTCTTCTCTTTTTGCTTGTTATCGGGGGGATCTATTTAGGAATTTTCACTCCTTTGGAAGGCGCAGGCATGGGGGCCTTTGGATCACTCCTTTTTGCAATTGCAAGAAAAAAAATGACTTTGAAAGGTTTTGTAGAAAGTTTAAAAAGCACTGTCGAGATGTCTGCCATGATCATGTTTATTCTTACAGGGGCATTTATCTTGAGCTACTTTCTTACAATGACACAAACCCCTTTCAAGTTGGCAGATTTTTTAGGTTCACTTCCCGTTCCTCCCATGGCAATTATCGGGGCTATAATGATTATGTATCTCCTACTGGGATGTGTTATGGACGTATTTTCTGCTGTGATAGTGACTATTCCGGTTATTTTCCCAGTCGTTATGCAACTTGGATTTGATCCAATCTGGTATGGTGTACTTATGATTATCGTATGTGAAATGGGGTTGATCAGCCCCCCTGTGGGACTCAACTTATTTATTGTATCAGCAATGGATAAAACAGTTCCAATGAGTGCCATTTACCGTGGTGTTTTGCCTTTTATTGCTATTGAATTAGTTATATTGGCCCTCATTATCATTTTCCCTCAAATTTCCACTTTCTTGCCAAGTTTAATGTGATTTCCATTTTTTAAAAAGAAGGATCAAAAACAAATATTTGGCTTGATCACAGGTAAGTTCTCAATAAGTCCGGGCTTTCAGGTAATCCTTTTGAATAGCACCCGGCATTTAAAGGGGTAAGCAGGCTTTCCCACCCGGGTTATTGAGAACTTATAAAGTTACCTTAAGATAAAGATAGATGTCAAAATCATTGAGCCTGATAAAAACCTCAACCTTAGTAATACAAGCCTGACCCCACAGTTCTAATAATTGTGACGGTTGGCCGAAGTTATGATCAAGCTCCAAATATCCATCAAATTCAACAATTGAGAAAAACCTCAATATCAATGAAAATAAGGCGTATACATGAACTATTCAAAATTATTCTCGGAAATCGCATTGCGCACAAAACCTTCGGTCATCCGCTCCATTATGTCTCGCATACAACCCGATACTATTTCATTTGCTGCAGGGCAACCAGCCCATGTTATTTTTCCAAAAGAACGTATTCGAGAAACCATGCTCTCTTTTTTGGATAGACACGGAGCTGAACCATTACAGTATTCATCCACTATCGGGTATCGTCCACTTCGAAAATGGATAGCTGAATCGACAAAGCATGCGAGTGTTGAGAATGTATTAATTATTTCAGGCGCACAACAAGCCATAGATTTTATGGCTCGTGTTTTCATCAACAAAGGAGATAAGGTTGCTGTGGCTGCACCAACATATACCGCAGCGATAAGCTCTTTTGAGGCCTATGGCGCGGAGTTAATTGAAATAAAATGTGATAACGATGGAATGATTCCACAATCAATGGAAGAAGCCTTTCAAAAAAAACCAAAGTTTGTATATTGTATCCCCAATTTTATGAATCCGACAGGGGTGGATATGACAATTCAGCGTCGCCAGATAATGGTGGAACTAGCCCGACAATATGACATACATATATTGGAAGATGATCCCTATGGCAAACTCCGGTTCGAAGGCTCTGATCAACCGACATTATTGGATCTTGCCCCTGAGCGCGTCGTATACACAGGTACATTTTCAAAGGTATTTGCTCCGGGGTTTCGTGTGGGGTGGCTTATTGCGCCTTCGGAAATACGTGAAAAAATGACATTCATTAAAGCTGCAGATGATCTTCAAGTATCAACTTTTACGCAGATGTTAATTTATGATGCACTCAAAGACTCATTCTATGATGGTCAGATAAAGCGGGTCCGAAAATATTACATGGACCAACGAAATTTAATGATTTCGGCAATGAAACACTACCTACCCGACTGGGTAACATATCAAGTTCCTCAAGGTGGCTTTTTCGTTTGGTGCTCCTTGCCTGCAAAGATAAACACAGTCAAAATGCTTGATATGGCATTTCAATCAAAGGTCGCCTATATACCGGGTCAACCCTTCTATTCACATGGTGAAGGGAAAAATTGTTTGCGATTGAGCTTCAGTTTGCCTTCTAAAGAAGAAATAAATTTAGGTATGTCGCGTTTGGCTAAAGTGTTAACCACTAGTTTGAATTAGGAGCCCCATAAAATCTATGATGGACCCCATAATCTGACCAGTTGCTAAGAGCCATCAGGGGTGCAAAACCAAGTTTCAAACTGAGAATCTATCCCAAAAATCCATTTTACAGTGTTATTACCATGTCTTATTTTTTGCCTGACAAGAAAGAACAACCTTTGAACAATGAGGAAAATGAGGAAGAGGATGG
>NZ_BAAHYK010000100.1:0-6163 GCF_054657595.1 Desulfocicer niacini | reverse complement strand
TAGGCTTAGTTTAATAAGCGAGGCAGAAATACGGATAGCTCTTTTGCATCATCCAATCTCTTGGCTGTACGAGCATGACATGGCAGCGGTAGAAAATTTGCTTCGATTGCATTGCCATGTAATATTGCACGGTCATATTCACAGAATGGAATTTAACTTGTTGCGCTCACTAACTTCTGAACAAGTCGTTATACCCGCTGGCGCTGGTTTTATGCATAGAGGCGGAGCAAATAATTATAATATAGCGGAGCAAATAATTATAATATAACTGTACTTGATATTTACATTCCAGTCGATCTTCCAGACACTGGGGGGGGGATCTGGGACAAAAGACCGGCCTTTTTCATTTCCTGACAGAACTTTGCCCGAAATATCTTTGACATGGCCCTCACCGGCAGGTAAAAATCAATCCTGGAAGGGTGCCAACTGCCATCTTCCTTTAATATTGCTCCCCCAGGAACAACATAATGAATATGCGGGTGGTACTGCAGCTGACGGCCCCAGATGTGAAGCACTCCGAAGAAACCGGGTAAATCAGCCCCCTATAAATTTAGGGTCGGGTGTGAGTTTTTTCAGAGTCTGTGATGATGCCGTGAACATGGCGGTATATGCCACGCGCTGGTTGCTGCGGATGAAGCGTCGCAGCTGTTCGGGTACCGTAAAGGTGATCATGAAATAGTGGCCCGGTAGTTGCCGCTCCATCTGCCCTTTCACCCACAGTTTAACTTTATAGTTCTGGCACTTTGGACAATGGCGGTTACCACAGGATTTGAACGTTGTATGCTGTACACCGCATTTACTGCATTCATAAACGACCATACCGCAGGCGCTTGTACGGCATTCCATGAGGGCTTTGAAATGAGTTGCATAGCTGTGGCGCAATGTATGGATGGAGACACGCCGTTTTTTGATACCAGCGGCAAACTTTGCCCGGCGAAAGGCACCTTGCACGCCGTCAATGGACATTGGTTTTTCAGAGGTGGGGGCTTTATTTCCCTCTCTACCCATGGCGGGAAATATCAGCTTCGGATTTTTGTGGGTGAGCCAGTAGCGACGAAGCAAATCAAGAGTGCTTTTCGGAAGCGGGACAAAGCGATCCTTTGCCCCTTTCCCACGATGCACGTGGATCATCATGCGTTTACTGTCAATGTCTGATACTTGCAAGCCCAAACCTTCGGAAAGCCTGAACCCACAGGAATAGACCGTGGAAAGAAAGGCATAATTGTGAAAAGTGGTTACAGAACTCAAAATGTCAAAGACCTCTTCCTTGCTCAAAACACATGGAAGCCTTTTTTCTCTTTTAGCATTCATATAGGTGAAAACATGCCACTCTCGCTTAAGCACATTTTGGAAAAAGAACCTGATACCACAATAGGCAATACCCATAGTCACAGCTGACCATTTGTCTTCATTTTGTCTGTGAAGAAAAAAAGCCTGACTACCCTTTAAGTATCGGGTGGTATTCAAAAGAACCACGGAATGCCCTGACGTATTGAGAACTTACATGATGAGGAGATAATTATGATGAAAATTATTGGAATAAGTGGGAGTCTTCGCAAAGGCTCATATAATACCGCATTGCTTAGAGCTGCGGAACAAATTCTTCCTGCCGGGGTTGAAATGGAAATATTTACCTGTGACGGCATTCCTCTTTATAATTCAGATGTGGACGTAGCGGAAAAGCCCCCTGCGGTGAAGCGATTAAGAGATGCCATATCAAACTGTGATGGTGTTTTGTTTGCAACACCGGAATACAACCACAGTATTCCAGGGGTGCTGAAAAATACCATAGACTGGATTTCCCGTCCGGGATTTAAATCTCCCATGGCTGGGAAACCCAGCGCGGTTATCAGTGCATCCAAAGGTTTTTTAGGAGGCGCAAGGGCCCAGGAAAACTTGAAGCTTGTGCTGGACAGCCTATTGTCTCCCCTTTATCCGTCAACGGAATGTCTTGTGGGGTCAGCCCAGGAAAAATTTGACACCCATGGAACGCTGATAGATGAACGCGTTCAGGAACGGGTCCAAAAGTACGTGGAAGGATTTCTTGGGTGGATAAAAAATTGAATTTAAGAATTTCTCATTGTTTTCAAAAAGAGGGTTGGGGCACAATATGTGCCAGATGCGGCTTGCAATTTTTAGATTTTTAACTCTTGTTTTTGGCATGCTTCATTTACATGGGCACGCCGAATATTTACATTCAAAGAATAAGCCGGTGATGGGAAGATGCGGCAATGTGACGAGGGAGGAAATGAATCGACAAAGGCTCATGAAGATTCTGGCAAAGTTGGGAAAAATCGATACGGATTCCAATCTTGAACAGTGGAAATACAATGTGTTGGATCTTATCAGTGAAAATATTTATGCCGATCAGGCAGTCTTTATCTCTCAACAGGGGGAATCTTTCCCATCACAATTGGCTAGGAACTCGAATAAAACCTTTATTGACGCTTATCTTGAGTATTATTATAAACTTGATCCATTTCAATATGTGGTGAATGATGCTTCGGGGTTAACCCTGGCCAAGGGACCCAGGTCCAGAAAGACGGTTGTGGAATTGTCCGATGTCATCCCTTCATCCAAACTGCGTGACACCGAGTATTATCAGAATTTTCTCAATCCCCAGGGCATTTCCCATGAAACCATCGTTTATCTGAAATCCTATGAGCGCATATTGGGTGTCATTTCTTTCATGCGCAGGGGAGCAAGCGGATTTAAAAATGACACCATTGATTCTTTGCGGGTGCTGGCTCCTTTTTTGGCGACCTTTCTTGAAAACGTAAATTTAAAAAATCAGGTGGACCTGGACGAGCATATTTTGCATCTGCATGAGGGGCGCAGTTCCAGTGGGTTGCTTGTCCTGGATGTCGGTATGAATGTCATTTATTTAAATGATATTGCTCGGGAGATTTTTTTTGATATGGGGGCAACATTAACGTCCCCTGTGCCGGCTATCATCATGGATCAATGTCGGTTGCTGCTGAAAAAAGGTGGGGGGGGGTTGGAGAAGATGCCAATGGCGCTCCCGGTGAAAACTTCCATAACGGTAAAAGATCAATCCTTTGATATGGAGGTTAGATGCTTTTCAAAAAATCAGAAAATTTCCCATCAGATTTATTTTGCCGTTTCACTTGAATCCTCAAACCCTCCCCAATTCAACAAACAGAAAATCCGGGAACGATTTCAGCTTACCAACAGAGAAGCGGAAATTATTTATGCCGTTTTTAAAGGTTTAAAAAATGTTGAGATTGCAGAACATCTTTATATCAGTGAAACCACTGTCAAAAAACATATTCAAAATATTTGTGGCAAGCTTAAAGTTAAAAGTCGTACGGCAATTATTTACTTGATCTTGCAAACGTTTGGGGTGCTGTAGGCTGATTTTCAATAACATCGGGCTGGCAAAGTCTGATTACTCTGTAAACACCGGGTTCTATTCCAATAAGATGCACTGAATGCCCGGACTTATTGAGAACTTACGAGAAATATATGCTCGGGTGCTTAGGTGGCAAAAAACGAATCACCATTGCTATGGAGCTTTATCAGCAATAATCCTTGATAACGCATAAACACTCATCCAGCAATGTCGAATGGCGATCAACATCAAACTCCGAGACAAATGGACACATCAAGGCCATGTTATGAAAAGGAGTTAGAAGGATTCCTCTATTCAACAAGTAGAGATGAATATAAGCTTCAAGCAACGCGTGACGGCCTAAATGAGCCTCCCCGCCATTTTTCGGAGGATGTTCCAGAAACAGATATTCCGCTCGGGCACCGATACGGGTGACGTGCCATGGAAGTCTATGTTTTCTGATCACTTCGTTAGTCCCCGCTTCAAAGCGAATGGCCATCTTCTCCATATGGGTAAAGGTTTCCTCGGTCATAATATCTTTAAGGGTCGCCTTGAGTACCGCTAATTGCAAGGCGCTGCCAGCCAGAGTCCCGCCAAATCCATAATGATTAATTGGGTCACCCGGTTTAAACTGAGGGCGAATCTTCCAGATTCGCTCTGCCATCTCTTCGCTTGTACCCCAGACAGCGATGGGAATCCCCCCTGCGATTGCCTTACCAAGAACAAAAAAGTCGGGTTGAAGCCCGTGCTTGCCGGTATAACCGCTGACGCCTGTTGAAATCGAATGAGTTTCATCAATGATCAAAGGGACATCGTATTGTCGCGTTAATTCGCGTAGAGCTTCATGGTAGCCGGGTTCCGGTGGTACCATACCTATGTTGGTCATCACCGGTTCAGTCAGGACGCAGGCCACATCTCTCTGGCTTAAGGCTTCTTCAAGCGCTGCTGTATCATTGAATTCGACAAGGCGCGTGGTCTGTAGATGATCTATGCCATTTGGGTGGACATCCTCGCGGGGAATCATGTTAAAATGTGTATCCAGCTCTACCTGGGTTTCATCTACACTGCCGTGATAATTCCAATTAAAGGTGACGATCTTGTTCCGACCGGTGATCATGCGGCAAAGTCGCAGCACAAAACGGTTGGCATCTGTCGCTGAAGTTGTAACCTGCCAGTACCGCAACCCAAAACGTCTGGCCAATTCTTTACCAACCCAGAGACTCTCCTCCGTTGGCAGCATAAAAGTTGAGCCGTTGACAATCTGCTCACTTATAGCCTTGACCGCTATTGGGTGAGCGTGCCCATACATGGCACCAGAATCGCCGAGAGCGAAATCAATATAGCTGTTTCCATCAACATCCTCAAGTATTGCTCCATGAGCTTTAGCCACGTAAATTGGATAACTTCCCGGCCATTGCTGCATCCAGTGCATGGGGGCGCCGTAGAGGTAGTGTTCCAGACCCTGCCTGTAAAACTTACCTGAGCTCGGATGAATTTTCTCGAAAGCCTTTAACTCTTTCTGGAGGGCAGTAGCCGTTTTACTTAGATCAAATCCCAATGTCATTGTCATGCCTCGTTTCGTTCAAAAGTGTCAAATAAGCACCGACCGGGGTGTTGCAGGTTGCACCAAAATCTTCCCCCTGGTAACCAAAAATTTTGCCGCTGGTTTTTTTGCGTTTAAAATCTACCAGAATCACGCCAATGGTGGGAATAACCTTTTCCAGCCATACGAACAGGTAAAGTTCATCCGCCAATTTATAATACCGGCAGTAATCGGTGTCGGCAAGGCCGATCTCTGGGCCCTGAATGCAGTTCCAGGTATAAAATTCCCGGCTTAAGTAGATATGCTCATAAGAATCTTTGGGCCCATATTGGTAGCGAACCCTTTTCCCGACCAGTTCATCGGTTGGGTTGTGTCTTGGGGTCTGTTCTGAAAAGAATTGATGGATGGAGCCATGTATGATTAAAGAACGTACCGGAGTTAGCTGTTCCCGATCTATAACTCTTTGGAATAAAGGTTTGAAGGTCTCACTGCGGGTTGGCATCGCAGCAACAACAACGGTCGCAATTCCCAGGACAAGGTCGATAACCAAGGTAACGCTTTTGGTTGGATTATATTGTTTGATGAAATCGAGCAGATAATAGCCTTCACGGAGACAAGTAGCGGTATAACTTTCCAGATCCTTTTCAGGTGCATCCGGATCAGGGTCAACCCCTTGCAGCATCTGCCACTCCATTTTTTGTCCAGGCTGAAAACTGTATCGCACCACCCAGCCATTTTCAAAATGAATATCAAAGGAGCTGCCCACAAAATGGTCCGTATGTTCCAGTTCATTACCACCAAAATTTTTGACGAAATCCCCAACTTGCATAAACTCGGTATGTTTTTGCTCCGTCATAAAGGTTTCCCCCCTTTTGTGTTGTGCCTTTCAATACAGCAGGTTCTCAATTAAACGATCACCAGCTACAAGCTGATGGATTTAAAGCTCGGCGGGCTAAACCGCCGACTAAAAAAGCCAAGGCACATTTTAAAAATTAGCGAAGGTCTTGTGAATAGAAACGTTTTTACAAGTTTAGATCAGTTGTCACGGGTCAACAGCTTGGGGGCCTTGGCACCGGCATCTTTTTCCACCAACACCCGGTGTCCGTTGTGTACCATGGCAACCACGCCGGCGGGAGTCATACATACGCGCTCTTCAGCTACTTTAATTTCTTTGAGGATACCTACGATCATTTTATAATACCTCCTTATTTTGCTTACGGTATAGCTCAACTTTCGGACTTCATTTCAAAGCCGTCGTTTTTATACAA
>NZ_BAAHYK010000099.1:0-6197 GCF_054657595.1 Desulfocicer niacini | reverse complement strand
CTGCTGCCCGTTGTTTGTATCACATCACCGTCGGCAACAGCCGGTGATGCCTGGACCTTGGTATCCCGGTATGGACCCGCCCGGGAGTTAGTGCAAAAGAAAATCAATGCAAGCAAAGCAGATCTCCCCGGACTCTTTTCAGTACCCCCTTGAGGGATAAAAGAACGTGAACTGTCACTTCACAACCGCAGCATTTACCCTGTCTCTTGAATCCTGGGCTTTGATATGTTGTGCAGGCTTACCCGGAGACCAGGCCTTATATGCTGTTTCTGTTCGTCGGCTCATGGTTTTGCGCTCCAACTTCCTTCAGGCGGTTCCTCACGGTTCCGCCCTTGTTTTCGGCTCATACTTGTGTTAACAGTAACTCTATTGACAGAATTCACGTATGGGGGACTTGCACCCCATACGTTCACGCCCATGCCAGGCGTACACAAAGCTAATTCAGCCGACGCAAAAAGCCGCGCGGCTGATTAGCGTCGTTAAACGGGGACAAAATTAACAAAAGAATAAACGAAAGCACGCATCAAAGGTTGTTTATGAAGATGAAGCTATAATTTTAAATTACGAGTTAGAAGAAACAACAACAAAACAACAAAGGAGAATGTTTTGAGGAAAGCATGGATTATTATATTATTTCTTCTATTATGTTCTGTTCGCGTATGGGGTGCCGAATTTAAAGACACATTAAAGGCAGCTAAACAGGGTGATATTAATGCGCAATTTGACATTGGTTTTGCCTATTATGCTGGTCGCATCATTTCTAAAGACTATGAAAAAGCGGACTATTGGTACAAAAAGGCTGCAGATAAAGGGCATGAGGACGCTCAATGGCACCTTGATTTATTGCATAGAGAAATTGAACAGTTAGAAATATTACGAGCTGCTGAAAATGGAGATGTAAATGCTCAATACAACCTTGCATTATTATTTGATAAGAATGAACTACTTATTGACTTAAGAAACGAAAACGAAATTGAATGGAAAAAGAATTTTGAAGAAACGCTCCAATTTGCAGAGCAGGGAGACTCAGTTGCTCAATATCAAATGCCTCGTTTCTTAAAAGGCAGTATGGAAGCTGTTCATTGGTACGAAAAGTCGGCCAATCAAGGATATATTCCAGCCCAATACAAGCTTGGACTTTTATGTGAATATGGGAATATATTAAAAGCCATATATTGGTATGAAAAAGCTGCTAATCAAGGATATCTTGACGCGCAATATCGTCTCGGTTGGATATACGAAAATAAATTGCTCACCAAAGATCGTAAAGAAAAAGCTATTTATTGGTATCGAAAAGCAGCAGGCCAGGGAGATAGAATAGCTCTATTAAATATAGAAATTATGAGTAAAACACGAACAGGAATTAACCCTAGTAAAAAATATGCTTTTTATTGGTATGAGAAAGCAGCTAAACAAGGCCATGTAAATGCTCAATATAACCTTGCAAATATATATTACAAAGGCAGAATAGTTCCAAAAAATGCATCAATTGCTCTCAACTGGTACAAAAAGGCTGCTGACCAGGGACATGAAGGGGCTAAGGAAATGGTGTCACGTTAACAATATCGGATCGGACCGCACTAAACACCTAATGTCAAGCAATAATGGCTTTTTTCAGTGGAATTCCGGGGGACACCATACTGAATTCCAACAATTAACATGCTGCGGGCAAGCCGCAGATGTCCAAAGCTGCACACAGACGAGCTGGTGAGCTCACAACATGACACCCAACTGTGGCGGGGAAACCCGTGTTGTGACCAAGCCCCTGAAAAAGAACAAAGGTTATTGAATCTCTACAGACTCCCTGCGAAGCAACAAGTTGTCCAGCCAGTCCGGATCCATTTCCGGCACCGATGACAGCAACTTTTGAAAAATGGGCAAAGGTTTACATGCATTTTATCCGTTTTGCCTCCAGAGAATGCCGGGCAGGCTGAATTTTGGAAAAGAAGAATCCAGGTGATTTGGATTTTCTCCCGTGATTATCTTTGCCACCCTTACTCCGCTAACAATTGCAGCATGGATACCTTCTCCCATATCAAGGGTTGCCACTCCTGCTGCATCTCCGATAATAAACGCATTCCCCCGCCGATGGGTGGTTTGTTTCCGGTATAGATAATACGGATGTCCCCTGGGATTTTTCGGAATATGGGGTATCAGGGAATGATCTTTGAGTTTTTTTGTAAATTCATGCCAGTGGTCCAGAATGGTTTTCCCCCGGGATTTTAATTTCAGGGCTTTCCCGCCAATCCCGATGTTCAGCCAGCCGTTTCCCTTCGGTAGATACCAGGCATATCCGGGTAGCCCTTGATCAAAAAACCAGATATGACAGCCCCTATCCTGATAATCGCAGCGAAATTCTTTTTCAATGGCCACAATCCGCGCAGTTTCACTTCGTTGTTGGAATGGGAAAAAAAACGTCTTAAACACGGGGCAGTGCGTTCCCCCCGCACCAACCAGATATTTGCACCGGTATGTATTGTCGATGATATAACCGCCATTTGTTTTGACAATATTTTTTACGGTGTGGGTCAAAACAGGAGCCTGGGAACGGGATATCATCCATTCATCAAATTCAGATCTCCTGACAGCATACTGACGTGTTCTGACGGGAAGTTTGATGCCGAACACATAAAAGTGAATCCGGTTAAATTGCATAAGGGAATATGGATATTCTTCCGGCGGTATGCCCAGTATGTTCAGCACCTTTGGCGTTATCCATCCGGCACAGACTTTTGGTCTTGGAAATGTCTTTTTCTCAAGGATGAGCACTTCCATGCCTGATTTTCTAAGGTGTCTGGCACAGGCGGACCCTGATGGTCCGCCTCCCACAATAATGGTGTTTGATGCCTTCATGTCTGGCATGTCATGACATCCGGCAATCCGGCCGGGTTCTGCCGGGTTTGGTCATGAGAATCTGCCAGAGCTGCAGGGTGCGGGACCGGAAGCCGCCTGCACAGCTCAAAAGATAATATTTCCACATTCGGTAAAACCTGTCGTCGTAGGTGCCTTTCAGTTCAGGCCAGGCTGTTTCGAAATTCTCCCACCAGGCCATTAGGGTTTTGTCGTAATCCTCACCAAAATTGTGCAAGTCCTCCACAACAAAAAATCCTTCCATGGATTTCCCAAGCTGGGCAAGTGAGGGCAGCATTGAATTGGGGAAAATATATTTGGCTGTCCATGGATTACATATCCTGCAACTGACATTGCTTCCAATGGTGTGGACAAAGGCAATGCCATTCTCTTTTAACAGGCGGCTGTTCATCTTCATATAGGTCCGATAATTTTTAGATCCCACATGCTCCATAAGCCCGATGGAGAGAACCCGATCATACTTCCCGGTGGCTTTTCGATAATCTTGAAGTCGGATATCCACGGGCAATCCCTGGCACAAGGTTTTTGCATACCGGGCCTGCTCCTTTGACACGGTAAACCCCACCACCCGGACACCATGTTTTCTGGCGGCATAGGCAGCAAATCCGCCAAACCCGCAACCCAGTTCTGCCACGGTCATTCCCGGCTTTAAGTCCATCTTTCGGCAGATCATTCGGAGCTTTGCTTCCTGGGCCGCATCAAGATTGTCTGTATTTTTCCAATAGCCGCAGCTATATTGCATGTGCCTGTCCAGCATTCTCTGGTACAGCTCATTTCCGATATCATAATGCTGTTTGCCCACAATAAATGCACGTCGGCCCGTCTGCAAATTAAATACCCTTGCTTTAATGATGTTCCATGTGGTGGCCCAGTCCTGTTTCAGTCGGGCCAAAAGATTGGCGCGCAGCACTTTCTCTATAAACTGGTCAAGTGCCTTTGTGTCCCACCACTTGTCCACGTAAGACTCGCCAAGCCCTAACTCGGCATGTTCTATGACTCTGGAATAAAATTGATCATTATAGATTTGAATATCGTGGGGGTTTTGGCCGTTTACAGTCACGCCTGCAAACTGCATTAAAGAAAAAAATGCTTTTTTTGCCTCCTTATTATTCATGACGTCCACCTCTTATAAGAATATGGAGTTGAAAAATATTCGGTGTATTATAAGCTTGTTTTCTTTAACTATATATTTATATAAACACCCTATATGGAAATTCAAGTAAATTTTTAATTTCTTAGTAAAAACATTGGCATGCCATGATATCTTATTTTGCGACGGCCCTTGATATATTAAGCCTTTAACTTGCATTTTTACAGAATATCAGCAGCGTTGTTTTTTTCCTAAACGTTTCAGGCTCATAGGTCGGTCAAGCCCAGTACATGGAGGCCTTCACGGCATTGATAAGGTGGGAGATATCTTCCAGGTAAACCTCACCAATGTTGCCGATGCGAAAGGTGTCTTGATGGGTGACCTTGCCCGGATAAATAACAAACCCCCGCAGTTTGAGGCGGGTATAAAACGCCTTGAACTGATAATCGGGATGATCCGGACTGAAAAATGAGGTGATGATGGGAGACTGATACGACGATGGCAAAAGCGGGGTAAAGCCCAGTTGTGTCATTCCCTGGATCACGCCCTGGTTATTGGCGGTGTAGCGCAGCCAGCGTTTCGCAATGCCCCCTTCCCTTTCCAGTTCCGCCAGGGCCGTGGCAAAGGCTCGAACCACATGGGTGGGGGAGGTAAATCGCCATTTGCCGTTGCCCGATTCCATGGTACGCCACTGGTCGAAAAGATCCAGGCTCAGGGAGCGGGCGTTGGCTTCTGTCCGGGCCAGCACGGACTGCCGGGCAATGACAAACCCAAATCCAGGCACCCCCTGGATGCATTTATTGGCACTGGAAATGAGATAGTCGGCCCGGATGTCTGCCATGTCCATGGGGATACCCCCAAAACTGCTCATTGCATCCACCACATAGACCCGGTTAAACCTGGCAACCAGATCGCCGATCTCCTTTACCGGGTTGAGCATACCCGTGGTGGTCTCGCAGTGTACCACTGCCACATGGGTGATGGAGGTATCTTTTTCCAAGGTAGACCATAGCAGTTCCATGTCCGGCGGGGATGTATCACCGCTGTCCAGTATCTGGTGATGAATTCCCTGGCAATAGGCAATGCGGGCGATGCGGCGACCATAGGTCCCATTGGCAAGAACCAACAGTTTGCCGTCCCCGGGAATGGCTGTAGTGAGGCAGGCCTCCACACAAAAGGTACCACTGCCCTGCATCAGCACGGTGGTATACCCGGGATGGCTGGTGGCAAGGGTGGTCAGGGTATGACGGATCTGCTGGACAATGGTGTTGTAATCATCGTCCCAGGTGCACCAGTCCCGGAGCATGGCAGCCTTGACGGATTTTGTGGTGCTCAGGGGACCGGGGGTAAGCAGTAGATAGGGGTTATCCGGAAGGGTGTCTATATCCATTTTTTCCCATTCATCCTGCCAGAGGCGGCAGCATACCTTCGAAGAGTTTCTCGTTGATTTCACTGATTACCGGAAGAATATCCGCCATCTGCTCCACCACATAATGGACACCGGCAGCCTTGAAACGAGCTTCAATGGCGGCCAGACGGGCGGCCAGTTCCACCGGGTCCAGGGCTGCCACAGCTTCCGGGGTCAGCCCCAGCTCATTTCCCGTACGGGTAACACCGATGGTCCACATGCCGGCATTAAGTCCCTCTTGAATATCAACCAGGGTATCACCGATCTTCACCATGGCCTCCATGGGATAGGTGTTTAGCTTCATGGCGTTAAGGTAGCACATCCAGGGAAAAGGACGACCGGCAGGCACATCAGAGGAACAGACAAGGGCATCGGGGCGATACCCCTTTTCCCGGGCAATGGGCACCAGTACATCCATCATCTCCTTAACATAACCGGTGCTGGAACCGATTTTAATACCCATGCCCCGCAGTTTTTCAACGGTCTCCACCACGCCCTCAATGGGATCACTGTGGTTGCCGATGGTCTCCACCATACGCGTGGCCGTGTTGCCGTAGAGGGTATTCACATCATTTTCATCGGGAAGACGGCCATGGGTTTCCCTCCAGGCAGCTGCCACAGAGGGCAGACGGCACATGCCCCGGATGTGATCTTTTTTGGCGATGCCCATGAACTGCCGGGCCTCGGCAATGGTCACCGGTACACCGGCATCGGCAAACACGTCCACAAATACGGCCACAGGCCCCAGGCACCCATGATCCACAGCAGTACCGGCCCAGTCAAGGATTACGGACTGCACTGGTCCGGTATAAGCGGTTTTTCTGATAA
>NZ_BAAHYK010000098.1:0-6265 GCF_054657595.1 Desulfocicer niacini | reverse complement strand
GCACCTGTTCCTTGCCTCGATAATAGTTATCTATAGCTGGCATCATAAACTCCTGAACTTCTTTTGGAGCATTTGCCCAATAACGCTCAGGTTCCTTTTCCCAAGCCTTGAGATCTGCGCAAAGAATTATAAACAAAGATGTATCGGTAACTTGTGACTGATCCCAGGCCACCTCTCTGATCTTTTTCCTCAAGTCAGCATCATCCACGACAACAAAACGCCAGTTCTGGATATTAAAGGCTGTTGGTGAAAGAACCGCTAACGATAAAATCTCGTTTGCTTCTTCAGCGGTCATAACGTGGTCAGCATCAAAATGTTTGACAGCTCGACGTGCACGTATGGCTTCTATCGTTTTCATAATCTCTCCTTTTATTGCCTATTGAATAAGGGACGGGTTATAGAAGTTAGGTAATAATTTAACTACATAGCTCCGTTCATCATATCTTCAAACATATTAAATATTTCCATTTGTTCGGGTGTTAGATATTTTTGAAGCATTGCTTTTAATTCTTCTGGATTATTAATTATTTGATAAGCCTGATATCCTGAATAAGTGAAATACACCGTAACGATACTTCTAACATTATTAATACCCATACCACATCCATCTCAAGGGATGCAAATGGGCATCATTCTTAAAATCAAGCTCAAGCCCAGTTCCGGAATCGGTGAGGCGTACCTTGTAATCTGACGCAATGCCAGCTCTTCACACCAAAGTGTTTAAAGATTCATTTTTAGGTTCATAATATTGATTTTGATGACCCTTTAGTTTCCCAACGGCCACTTTTTTTTGACCCCACACGCTCTAAAACTCCCAGGTCTTTCAATGCTTGTATCTGTCTCATAATTGTTGATCGCCCCTTATTCAGCGCATCTGAAAGCTGTTGGATTATAGCATCAAAAAAACTTCAATTCACGCATGCTTACCGAAAGCACACGATAATACGCCACCTCCCCGTTCCTGGTTCAGAGCACGGGCCAGGCGTGGCAGTGATTCCACCGAGATTCGTTCAAACTCCCGGGATTGTAAATAGGTCTCAAAGGTGGCATTTATTTTTTTCCAGAGGTGCTCTGAACCCTGCTGGCAAAGCTTCACATTCCACTCCAGCCCATCGGTTAAGGCAGGATTCGAAATGTTGGTGGATATTAGCCTTCCCCAGGCATCAGGTGCAGCATCCCTGATACAACCAGGCATGGTCAAACCCTCGAGCAAAGGCAGCAAACCGGTTCTTAGCGGCAATTCAGGTTCGTAAATTGAAATTGCAGGCTTGCCGGCATTGACACGTTCCAGGTAGCTTTTGCCATAGTTAAACATGAGATAGCCGTTATCAGCCTCAAGACGACCGGCCACAACAGGTTCGGTTTCACCGGGGAGCCATATCCAGACAAAGGCTTCTTTTCCTGTCCTAAAAGTCATCCTTCACTCTTTTGTACTTTTTTCGAATTTAGTTGATATTTATCATCATTATGGTTTCGCCATGGTCCAATCAGCAAATTATAATCTTGATGTTTACCAGCCACGCAATCTTAACCTGGACAAGCCAGAACCAAAAAGGTTTTGTAATTCTCTTGCCAGAATAACACGAAAATCAGAGATAAGAATCTAAGGCAATCGCATATTTAAAATTTGCTATCCACTATGGGTCTGGGATCGGTTAATGGCTGTGGTGTGTCATGGACTATGGTCTCTCCAGGGTGTTTTCAGGGTGTCCTGATTCTGGTTTAAAAAAAATGCCTATTTCAATGTCTGAGGCTATTTCAATGTATCTTTCCCAAATAACGCTTCATAATGGGATCCTTTTTGAATTAAAAATCCTTAACGATATTACGGCAAAAACCCATATGGATGCTGACACTGGCAAAGGACTTCATACTGTTAACTCTGTTGATGATCTTTTTCAGGAACTTGATAAGTGAGGGGGTGGCATATCCGGGAGTGGTCAAGGGAATCTTTTCATCATTAAACTTCAGGTTTCAGTCTATTAGCTCAATATCCAACCCTTCTAATAAGCGTATGGCTTCAAAACGGCTAAATTTTGCATTTTTAACTTTATTGTTCATAATATTGATGTTGTAATTGAACGCTTCTGTAAAATCTGCTCCTGTCAAATCTGTTCCGTTGAACAGGCTATTGGCAAAATCCGTATGTGTAAAATCTGCATCAGAGAATATACCGTCTCTAAAATCCACATCATGGGCATCACAATTCTTAATAACAATTCGGCTTAAATTCAGACCTAAGAATGTATTATCATTCAACGTACAATTTTCAAATTGTAACGGAGAATCAAGGGCAATCGTGGGCCAGTCAACGGTTGTCCAGTTTATCCCGATAACTTTACAGTCTTGAAAAACGACATCCATAAATCTACTGAAGTCAAATTTTGCCACACTAAGATTGCAATTTTCAAACCGGCAGTCAATAAACCAACACCTTTTAAAGCAGACGGCACTTAAATTACAATCATTGAAGCTGCATTCTTCGAAGGTCGTTGCGTTTATTACATGATCGGAAAGCTTTAGCTGAGAAAAATCTTGGGAAAAATAATCTTTCTTTTTTAAATTATAATGGGTCATTATGTTCCATGGATTCTATATATTTTCTTGTCGGCCCATGTTCTGTTCCAGGCTCTTAATTACCATATTTCACGATAATATCTCAATTTTCGGGGAAGCATTAGAATCTGCAATTTTGACTTAACAGACTGAACTTATATAATAAAATATTGAGAATCACAATCGTTTGATGTACAGTGAATTAGCTAAAAACACAATAATATCAAACAGAAAGGACTCAAATGGTTAATATCAACAATAGCTCCCAAAAGCAACCCGACATTTGCTTTGTTGGAAAATATGGTTCATGGTCTGACCAGATTTTATCCATCGCATGAAAGGGGGAGTGATGTTTCGGTTTTTGTGTAAACTTTTGATATTTTGTACCATAATCACCTTACCGGGGTGCTGTGAACTCCGTTTGTTAAGGGTTAATGCTGGGGGTGAGGGGTGCTTGTAGCGCAGCGGAAAGCGTCACCGGCAACCGGCTTGTTAACATTGATTTTGCATCATATCTTCAATTTTACCTACAGCTTCATTAATATCCATATCATATAATTCCAGACAATCGTCTTCGCTAATTGATATATTAAAAGCCTTTTCAATGTCATGAAATGGAGGTGTGTCTTCTATTATATCCGGCGGACTGTTTATTGACCACATACACGCCAATTGTTCTGATTTGGCTGGATTTTTATATCGCTTTTTGTATTTCATGAATATCTGAAATAGTTTTTCATAGATTTTTTCTTTTGAATAGTTCATTACTTATTCCACTTTTTCATTAAGATGCTAACGTTTTAATAACCGGTCGCAAGACTCACTTACTTACTCAACTGCTGTTCAGGCTGAGCGATGAGTTAATGCGATCCGAGTTCATTTTCCTGTTATGTTTTTAAGTGTTTTCTTATGTACTCAGTATTTATTTTTTTCCATAACTTTAGGAGACTATCATAATCTAGATCATTTCTATTTAACTTGCTATTTGATTTCCCTGAAAGTTGATCTGTAATACTAAGTGAATTGACAAAAGGTTTCCGCTGTTCTTTAATTTTTAAGAAACCAGTATTTTCATTAGTAGCATTATTTATCTTATCTTTTGGGGCTGGGTATCGTCCTTCCCAAATAATATAACCACTTAGGATTTTTAAAATGCTATTATCTTTTCTGGTTAATGTGGTAGAACATTCATTAGTTAAATTGTCAAAATGATGATGTGTAGGTGGGGTTTTTCCATTAGCTATGTAAAATGCCTTAAATAACAACTCAAATGATAAACCCATTAGCATTAGATACGTATCACCGCTATCTATAAGATCTCCATTCTTCCAAGCATTCCATAAGATTTCTGATGATGTATTTAAATCGCACGATTTATTGTGCCAATAATTTGCACATTCATACACAGTATCAAATTGTTTTTTATACATCCAATCCATATTATTAGCCTCTCACATGAAACTGACAATATACCAATTGCTAAATTTTAAAGAATCATAACGGGAAGTTCACCGACGAGTGTAACGAGTCCGGTGAAACGCCTCGTTATACCTTTATGATATTTTTCTCTTTTTGTAAATAAAATGGTAATATTTTCAGTAGTTAGTATTTGAAATACACTCGAGCCTCTTTTTGCCACTTTGGCAAATTAGTTGACTTCGCAACTTGATGGCGCTATATTGTTGCTAAGTCAACTAATATAGAAGGGAAAAAACATGCAACTACAAGGCAGAAAAACCCCAGCCCGTTTTATCACGCTACTTTTCAGGATGTTTACAGTCTATCTGAACAGAGAGATGCCTAAGTTAAAAATTGGTATTGGACAGTACATTTTTTTAGCAGAGCTTTTTGATGCGGATGGCAAAAGTCAGGAAGACTTAACCCGATCAACATTTTTAAACAAGGCCAACACTGCCAGAGCGTTGAAAAAATTAGAAGATCTCGGGTATATCCGGCGGGTTTCCGATAGTAACGATCAACGTGTTAAACATGCATATCTGGAACCAGCCGCAAGAGAGATCGAAGACGAATTTTGGAATATTATCCTGAAATGGAGTGAAATTCTTAGTCGAGATTTATCTAAAAAACGGAAGGAGCAGTTGTTAACCGATCTCGAAAAGATGGCGGACAATGCCTTTACCTATTTGGAAAGATACTAAAATAATGGAGGAGACCGATGCAATCAAACAATACACAGAAATTAAAGACTTCGACCTTATGGGCAATATCTCTTTCTGTTTTTATGTTCCCTTTTATGATTTCTGCGGTCAATATTGCCCTGCCAGCGATTCAGGCCGATTTTTCAGTTGACGCTGTCTTATTAAGTTGGACTGCTACGGCTTATCTATTAGCCTCAGGGGTGGTCTTGGTGCCTGCCGGAAAACTGGGAGATATTTATGGACGAAAAAGGATTTTTACCATAGGTATTGCCATATTTACCGTTTTTACAGTGGGTACTGCCTTTGTACCGTCTATTTACTGGATTATTGTTTTTCGCATATTACAGGGTGTGGGAGCAGCGATGTCAATGGCGACAAGCATGGCCATTATCTCTGATGTTTTTCCGGTAAAGGAAAGAGGAAAAGCAATGGGTGTTGTTGTGGCATGTGTTTATATCGGATATTCGTTTGGTCCTTTTGCCGGAGGATGGTTGACAAGTTTTCTGGGATGGAGAGGTGTATTTCTCGTCAATGCGCCTTTCGGAATGTTAGCACTATATCTTTCCGTTGTAAAAATCAAAAAAGAATGGGCAAGTGCTGAAAATGAACGTTTTGATATTATTGGAAGTGTGCTGTATGGGGTTTCACTCGTCTGTCTTATGTTTGGTTTTACTTCCTTGCCTGCCGCATCAGGCATATGGCTGTTATGTCTTGGAATAGCAGGAGGGGCTACATTTGTTTACTACGTAAGAAAAACTAGGTTTCCCGTTATTGATACTTCCCTTTTTTGCAGCAACCGCACGTTTACTTTCTCAAGTATTGCCGCTCTCATCAATTATTCTGCAACCTATGCTGTAGCGTTTCTTTTAAGTTTGTATTTGCAATATATAAAGGGGATGACACCGCAAGTGGCTGGGATTGTGCTTGTTTCACAACCATTAGTACAAGCCGTTTTTTCGCCTTTTGCAGGAAAATTATCCGATAAGACAAATCCTGCAATAATTGCTTCATCAGGAATGGGGCTTACAGCATTGGGACTTTTGTTGCTGATCTTTCTAAATGGCGAGACATCTTTACTTTACATAATTGTCAGTCTATTAGTTCTTGGTCTGGGATTTGCTTTGTTTTCATCTCCAAATATGAATGCCATTATGAGCAGTGTTGAAAAGAAGTTGTATGGCGTTGCTTCGGGAACTGTTGCTACAATGAGGCTTCTTGGACAGGTGATCAGTATGGCAATCGTAACATTTTTATTCTCGCTTATCATCGGAAATAAAGAGATAGCTCTTGAAAACTATGATGCGTTTCTTCGTTCGATAAATATTCTTTTTATTATTTTTACAGTCAGTTGTTTGGTTGGTATCTATTTTTCGCTTACCAGAGGTACAATGAAAAGGGTATAACGCCCCGCTTCACCTGACGGCGGTGGGAACCCAACAAATTCAAAAAGACATGAAATTACAAGCAGCTACCCATTTGATTTAAGCCGCATGATATAGCCGGTCAGCGTGCAAGCGGTTGGTTGGGTGCCAACAATTCTATTCTGGGTT
>NZ_BAAHYK010000097.1:0-6913 GCF_054657595.1 Desulfocicer niacini | reverse complement strand
AGCAAAATAAAATATTACCGTGTGACAATGCTGGTATAGCCAAGAAGAACTTTTTCCATGTCAGCAAAACGTACTTTTACCAAATGGTGGCCATAATACCTAACTAACTTGGCTTTAACATTTTCCAAGTTGGGTTTAAGCAAAAAAATCTCTCTAGGCCAAGGATCTGCTAATAAAATTTCTTTGGTTTGATGGTTAATCGAATATATCGTACTAAAATGATTAGTTTCTCCATCTGAAAGTAGTACAAAATCAGATTCACGCAGAGTAGTTACCATGATTTTTGAAGGCAGCGTAATTACATCCCCAGCATCTTTTCTCTCTGTTCCTTTTTTTACAATTTTAAGTCTATGATTGCCACCATCACAACATTCTTCCTTCTGTTTATTGTAGACTTGTTTTAGCGTTTCTCCATCTTTTTTGGGATCAAACTCATACTTCAATTGGGCTTTTATAAACTTCCAAGTAAGTACTTTTGCAAGGGCTAATGTTCTAACATTTCTTTTGCCAATAATTTCATCAGCAATTGATGGCGACTTTTGTAGATAAGAGTTTATTAGTTTGCTATTCTCAACTAAAAGCTCCTTTTGGGTGGCATCTTTTCTTAGTGCGTTTGCATTAATATTCCACTCTTCATCGATAATTTGCCATAATTGTTTTTCATTTGGTTTTGAAAGTCGTTTTCTTTGAACAAGACCATTATAATCACCTAGCCTTGCTGCCAACTCATAAATGGCAATGGCTTTTTCTGTATTCCTATCATTTTTTTCAGTAAAAGCTCCAAAAGCTATGCACCCTTGAGTGACACCAAGCTTACAAGATGTTTCATACAAATTTACTATTCTTTCTAATTCAAATTCATATTTGGGAGGTGTATCATTTAATAAAGACTCAGCTAGATAAAAAGCGCTTCCACCATGGCCGTCCTCAGCTAGTTGTTCCCAAATCATTTGGGCTGAAGCAAAATCTTGTTTCTTCCACGTATCTACAGCTTTCTGGAATAATTTTTTCTGCTCTAAAATTTCATCATCAGATTTTTCTTTATTTGGTTGTACGCTAAGATACTCTTCCTTTGTCCAAGGGCTATTCCCTTCTTGAAATAAATATTCAATAGTGCTGTCCGGGAGCTGTTTTCTTGAAAGGTACTTATTTAAGTAAAAAATGCCGAAAACAGTAACGAATATCAAAGCTGCTATGGCTATCGATTTTTTCATCGGATAATTAGCCTTTAGTTTTAATCAAAAATATTGAATTACTTTCAATAGTTTGGGGTTTACCACTGGGAGTGGTAAACTTAGTTTCAATAGCGATCTCGTAAGTGCCTGAACGATTCAGCTTAATATTCATTTCTACAAACTCAGGCTCTTGCTTTTTTATGGTCAGTTTATGGCTTTCACTTTCAGAGGCCAATAAATTGTCTGGAAATTTAGAAATTCTTTTCTTGTTTTTTTTCTCATAAGCGACAGTAACATCTTCTCCGTCTATAACGACAGAGTAATTATTGACTGCCTCTTCTCCCTTTCCTGGGACTTCGTCTATTTCTTGTTCAACGGTAATACCAGGTTTAATGCCTTCATAATTTTTAACGATTACTCTAAAAGCATCTATAATTACAGTATCATTGCTGGCTCCTTCATGGAGATAACTCCAGGAAATCTTTGCTCCTTCTGGAAAATATTGTTTATTGTTTATTATTATCGGTTTGTAACCAATTAATGGCTTTATTTTGTCTTCAGAAATTTCTGTAGCAATAATTGTTGACTCGATAGTTTTATCTTTTAAATCTAATAAGTGACCGGCAAAAGCTAAAATTGCAGCTAATCCCGCAAATATCAATATGAAAATACTATTAGAAAACCTTCGAATGAATGATGCCAGCTTTTCCCAAAACATAATTTTCCCCAAATCCTAAAATATGGTGTCAATAAAGATTTTTTATACATGTTAAAAAATGGTTGTTTGTAAAACTGAACCTATCATTGCTAACGGAGCGCTGAGCAGCTTGCTGCTCAGCGCTCCGATAGGCTCGCCCGCCATCGGCGGGCGAGCCTATCGTTGAATTCACCGGAAGCCGCGCCGTTTGCGGCTTCCGGTGGAATGATTTGTTATCTTTTTAGTATCTTCTATTTTTGTTCTATATCATATGTGCCGAAGCCCTTGCCTTTAATTGAGCTTCCACAAAAAGGACAAAAATAAATATGATACCATTCGGGCATAAACCATTCGGTTTCATCATCCTCTTCTGCTTTCTCAAATTTTCCTTCTTCAACGCTTTTTTTGAAGCTGTTGCAACAAAATGAATACTTTTGTTTTTTCTTTTTCATATTCAAGATAATGCCGAGTTGAGGAGCGACCCACTTGGGTTGGCTGCTCCAACTCGTTGTTCAGTGTGCTGCGGCGCGCGTTAAAGCCATACTCAACTCGGCATTCAGTGCGCCGCAGGCGCACTGAACGCTTTGCATCACCCGACGGGCGGGGGATACGAAATATTTAATGTTATTGTAAAATGACATACTTTTATAACGCTTAAACAAACGCCGACGTAGCCCGGTCGGCTGTGGATGCAATTGTTATGCTATACGGACTAATTGATGATCGACGGCATAAAACCGGCCCTTTTCCTCTAAGGTAAGGGATTTAGTCTGTCGTATTTGTTGAACATAACCTTTTTCTATTGCTTGGCTGATAAGTATATCTAACATTACTCTTGATCCACTAAAATCCCTTAATAAATTTTTGTAAAGAATATAATCATTACCAGCTTCAAAATATTTAATCACAATAGACATTAATTCAAGTAAAGCATCATTTGTTTTTTCTTGCTTGCCGTCTGTAATTGGTTCAAAAGGATTGTTTGCAATTTCGGGTTTTTTATATAGAGGAGCATTATGAATTGTTCGTACTAATTCATCGTAGGAAAATTCAAAGTCGCCACCAATGGAGAAATTTACATACAACTTAGTTTTTAAAAAAGTAGGGACGTTTGTAGAACCTTTTTGCCTAATTATTGGAATAATTTTATTTGAGTCTATTTTATTTAAGAGATCAGATGTTATTATCATTTTTTCATAGCCAACTCCACCTATACCTGAATTGGCTTTTTTGACATAGTTCTCAGTGCAAATCATTAATACGTAATCAGATGAGGCCAAGTTTTGCTCCATAAAATGGGGAAGGTCATCGCCGGGCTTTAAATCCCACTGATCAAGGGCTGCATCTATGCCCGTATTTCTAAGTCGTGTCGCAAGGTCTAAGACCCATTTTTTGTGTTCTTGTGAATCATGAGAATAGGAAATAAATACTGAAGGTATAGTCATTTTCTTAATCCATTTTTTTTATTATACCGTTAATCACCCTCTCCCTTACCTGGTAGTACAACTGGTACTGTGAACTTAATTCGTGATTGGCTCTTAGACTCACCATGAGATGCACCTTGTGACCCCAAACTGACTGAACCTAAAAAGACCCCTATACCGCCTTTGGTATCAGTCGAATCAGCTTGAGTCAAAGCGATATCAAATTCAACAAGTGTAATCTGCCTACCTTTTGCGTCAGTCATTACTTTATTGTCTTTGACATAACCATAAGGTTTGTCTGAACCAACAATTGCTCCAAACTCCTTTGTAGAATCTCTTGCTTCAGACACTCCAGCAACAATTTCTGTTATTGCAGTTGTAATAAACTCTTGAACATTCATAAATCATTAACCTTTTTAAGCATAATGCCGAGTTGAGGAGCGACCCACTTGGGTTGGCTGCTCCAACTCGTTGTTCAGTGTGCTGCGGCGCGCGTGAAACCCATACTCAACTCGGCAATCGGGTCAGAGGGAGCCCAATGGCTCCCGTCTGCCCACAGAACCGTGCGTACGGGTCCGTACACGGCTCCTCATGCAAGCTTTATCCATTGACGAACATTAAACCAATGCTTCATCCTGTCAGTTGACCTTATCGCTTGTCCGTATCGGTTTATGAACCACCGATTCGGATATGCGCAATGTAAGGCATTTGTCCTGGATAATGCCCAACGTCCCTGATTTGAAAATGCCGTTTTAGCTGCAGATTTCCAGGAGACTCCTTGCTTAACAAGCTTCCTGAATAAAAACCGACGCTTCTTGTTTTGATCCACGAATCGAGCCCGTAGCCGCCGCCTCACATGAGCTTCAATACAGGCAAACTTGGGTCATCAGATAATATCCAGACCATCCCATATACCAGCTATTTATCCTTTGAATTGTCTGCTCAAGGGTTATGTTGGTTCCCCGAGGTGTCAGCTCTTTCACTTTCTGCATCGCTCTTTTCATGGACTGGGATGATATCGCTATCGTCCCATTGATGATCGTCATTCCAAGAAACTTGACATCACAGGATCGACCGACCCTGCTTTTATCCTGGTTAATCTTCAGCTTGAGTTTATGCTCGATAAACCGGCTGATGCTTTCCATCACCCGGCTTGCCGCCTTAGGCGACCGGACAAAAATATTACAGTCATCAGCATATCGGCAAAACTCAAGTCCACGCTGCTCAAGCTCTTTGTCAAGCTCATCAAGCACTACATTACTTAACAGAGGACTCAAGGGGCTGCCCTGGACCGTTCCTTCTTTGGTGAGTATCATCGTCCCGTTTATCATCACGCCGCTTCTCAAGATGATGCCAATTATGCGCAGAATGCGCTTATCTGGCACATGACCTGAAAGCAAATAGATGAGGCGGTCGTGATTAACTCGGTCAAAAAATTTGGCCAGATCAATATCAACCACATACTCTTTCCCGCTCTGCACTATCTTCTGTGCCGCTTCAACAGCCTGTTGTGGGCTGTAGCCGGGACGGAAGCCATAGCTATTGTCGGAAAATGTGGGATCAATTATCGGCTCCAGGAGGTGTTTTATTGTAGCTTGCACCACCCTGTCACGGATACAGGGAATGCCAAGCAGGCGAACACCGGCATTACCGGGCTTTGGTATTTCAACCCGTTTTACCGGGCTTGGTTTATAACTCCAGCTTTCCAGATCCATCTGGAGCCGGGTCAGCTCTTCGTCTATTTGGCTTTGAAATTCACCAACGGTCACGCCATCCACTCCGGGTGCACCGCCGTTCCTTTTCACTGCTTCAAAACCGGTCAACAGGTTCCCCTGATCACACAGTTGTTCGAAGAGACTTCGTTCTTCAATGAACAGGCTACGTTGCTTCATTTTGCTTTTCATTTTGGGTTGTTTTCTCATCGTTCCGCATTTCCTTTGTTGTTACAGGATATATACGTTTCCCTCCAAAGGTAACTCCTATGGCTGAACTCCTGACAACCGCTATTCTGAATTTTACGTATACCAGTTACATGTTCCACCCTTCGGCTCCAACATCACTGTCACTTTCCAGCAGTTTTATCCTCAAATACGTCACCGCATCTTCATCGGCTGCCGGTTTTACGCCTACTATGGCTTCATCTGAAAACCCTCTGTCCATAACGGAGACATTGCTGTTCCGCTTAGGGCTTGGCTGTCGCAGTTACAACGGCCCAGATCAGACGGCTCTTCACCGGGTAAGATCATACACTTTCCTTGCCCACCCACCTCCTTTACCCGACGGAGTTACGGAAAGGATATAGGGCTTCGATAATCGAAGGTATCTCGCCCATTCCGCAAGGCCTACCAGAGGTTCACACCAAGTTTGGGTGGCAATTTTGACGCAGGCTTCCTTCAGATCCCTCATTGGCTTTCCTTCACCGGGTATTCCCTCTTCGGGCAGATCCGGAAAGTTTCTTCGGGCACCCTTGCCTTTGTCTATACATTCCCTCCTTTCAGGGCTGTTGCTGGACTTTCACCAGCAAGTTTATGACCATGCCGGTCACACTTCAGTGCGCCGCAGGCGCACTGAACGTTGAGTTGAGCGGCGAGCTTTAGCGAGTCCGACTCAAACGTTTGGTTAACCATTTAATATTTTCAACATAAATGCAGAAGAAGTTGGACATAAACTTGAAAACTGGGCAGTGCCTTTTATGCTTATCGGAGCATTTTGTCTCTCATGAATATTGTAACCAAACTTCTCAAAATATTTCACAGCAGTTTCTGTTAAGAGGAACATTTTTTGTACTCCATTTTTTATACAGAAACTTTCTAAATAGCCCAATAGTTGTTTGCCTTTACCATTCTTTTGGGAATTTGCGTCAACCGCTAGGGACCTTAACAAAGCTGACTCACCATAAATCTCAACACCAATACATGCTATGAGTTTTTTATTTTGATAGATACCAAACAATTGAATAGTATCATTATTTCCTAAATCAGAGGTTGGTAGCAAAGAGCGATTAAGCAAATCTGCTGCTTCAGACCTATCTTCTATTTTGGTAATTTCCATTTTTTTGTGGTTAACGCTCCGCATTACCGGACGGGAAAACGACCAAGGCCTATGAAAATGCATAGTTCAGTGATGATTGCGAAAAAACTAAAAATGGCATCGTTTTCCCGGTCCGCTGTCTATGCGGTTGTTATAAATTCTTTCTTTAATGATATCGTTTAACTGCTAATAATCCTCCCAGTGCGGTTCTACACTACCACCTCTTTCAAGCCAGTCACGAAAATTTGTCCAAATATCAACTA
Organism: Desulfocicer niacini; assembly: GCF_054657595.1. Lineage (NCBI taxonomy): Bacteria > Pseudomonadati > Thermodesulfobacteriota > Desulfobacteria > Desulfobacterales > Desulfobacteraceae > Desulfocicer > Desulfocicer niacini. The sequence continues at coordinate 324 of NZ_BAAHYK010000097.1, read as the reverse complement.
ATTTGGCGTATTTGCTTGCTTCTGGCGTTATTTCTCCACTTGCTGGCACGGCTGCTGCTTCAGCATCAAAGAGATATCCGGCAATGTTGTCTGCCTCCTCATCCGTACATTTTACCCAATAATAATCGAAGCCCTCGGAGTGGTTATGGGTTATCGGCTTTGGCATACCACCATTTTTGAAGGCTAATTCAATTATAGTTGTCTCTGGAGCATTATTTTCTTTTAAAACATATAATGTATCTTCCAGAACGGATTTTCCAAATGAGCAAGGATCGCTTATTTTTACCTTATATGAAGGCGTATCCATTTGTTGTCCTTGATTTA
>NZ_BAAHYK010000096.1:0-7001 GCF_054657595.1 Desulfocicer niacini | reverse complement strand
AGGATATCAGGGTCGGGCGTATCAAGCTCGTTGATAAAAGACAAAATGCAAGGACGTTTAACCCTGTCAATCTGAGCCGGTTATATCTTATGCCGACGCAAAGGTGAAAAAATGAAAGACCTGCCGGCCTGGTTCGGCTTTAAACGATATCCCTTTGACAAAGAGATCAGCACCGAAGACATAAACACGAAATAACAGTTTCGGTGAAACGGAGTCGGGCTCTTCTGGGGAGCAACCCGGCGAGGGATAGCCGAAGTGGGGAGCATTTATATAAATGCCCTTGGGGGGGGGGAAGCAGTTTTTTCTGCTTCCCCCTCCTTAGTTTTATCAAAATTTTCCGCTTATCTTTCGAATTCACTTATCTAACAGGATAATATCCGAAAAGTAAGAATAAACAGAGCCGCATAGAAATTTATAAGCAAATCATTAACATCAACCGATATCGCTTGCAATCGTTTCTTTCATTTTTCAAAACTTTCCATATATATCACCCTTCTATATTCATCCAAGGATGTCTGTAACGATTAACGGCAGCAAGGACGGAAATACAAAAATGCTGCCGGGTTAAGGGGTTACTTCAATTTTAACCTCACCGTTGTAAATCGTATCTGTCTTTATGCCGCCGCAGCTGGATTTGGCAATAAGCGAGACCACGACGGTGTATCTGTAAATTCCCGGGACATGGAAGACCATGCTCGTATCCGGAAAGCCGGTAACTAATTCTGGTTTTGTCTCTTTCCCCAAATTTGGCGTCTGCTCTTCACTCATGTTTACGGCCAGGAAAAACCCCACCGGCTGCTGCGGAGGATCCAGGACGAAAGACAACACAATTTCCTCACCCACGGCACCGCCAAGGTGATCCCCTACCACCCGCGCTTTATAGCTGTGATTCACCAAGGGGCAGGCATTGGCAGGAAGATCACCTGCCCAAAGCGGTCTGTATAAAAACAGCGTCAATAATATCGCCTGAACGCTGATGCGTAAAAAGGCAGAAGTACCCATTTTACCTGGAAACATCATGTAACACCGGGGGGGGCTCATTTCAACACACTCATGTTTCGTAACCTCCTCCAACATTGAGGTTAATAAAGACCGCCCATATTAGCGGCCATATGCACCGTATTGGCAAAGAACACAGCCCGGCCAAGAAATTCGCCGGCCAGGATAAGAATCCATAGCCAGTTCGGTATCTTTTTTAAGGTGCCGATAACAAGCAGCGGCAGCACAAATCCGATAATTATCCTTGCCCAATACAGGGGCGATCCGATCCATTGTTCGCCGGTCTGTCTCATGACCTCCCCTCCGGAAAGCCAGATGCAGGGCACGATTAAATAGACGACCAGCCCGACGATAAGACCGTTAACAAGAATTTTACCCATGACCGGCTTTGCTACGTCCGGGGCGAATATGACACCGGTGCCGGCTCCCAGCAGGATTGCCGTAAGAATAAAAAACACAAAGGGCAACACATTGTTCAGCGCCGGGAAGCTCGGCGGAGAATAGGTCATGCCCATGCAATAAATGGCCACCAGACCGATGCCCCCGGTTACAACGATAAGGGCAAGCCGTATTTTCTCACGCATGACCACCAGCCCCAGCACCACCAGGCCCAGGAACAGGCCGACACTCAATGCTTCACGGCTGAGCCAGGCTGTTTTGAGATGCGTGGTGGCCCGGATCATCCCGCCGGGATGCCCCAGGTGAAATACCGAGGCAACCATACCGATTAAAAGCGCACCACAGGCAAGCATCCATTCTGACCGGATCCTGCCGGGTTCCGGGTCGGGCCCGACCAGTTGTTGAATGGTGCTCATGGCCACCAATCCGATGGACAGCTGGCTTAACACGGTAAACAAAATCAATGGTGTTTCATAAGTATTCATATATCATCCCTCCTCACCACCACGGGTAGTTTCGGTACGCGAAAGCGAACAGACGGGTTCAAAGACGGCTGTTTTGGAAATCCGGGAGCAAACCTGACAGATCCTGTTGAATCAAATTCAGCCAGATCAATCACCTGAATGGCATCCACCGGACAGGAAAGGACACACATGGGTAAGCGGCCGGCATCAATACGCTGCCAGCACAGGCTGCACTTCTCCGCTTTTTTCAAAACCGGGTTGTATTGCGGTGCCCCATAAGGGCAGGACCGGACACAATTGCCGCAGCCGATACACTTTTCCTGTTCGTGAACCACAATTCCGTCTTTTTCCCTTTTATGGTATGCCTTGACAGGACATACGTTCAGGCAAGTCGGATTTTCACAGTGATTACAGGCCAGGGAATAAAAAGCCCGCTCCTTGTGCGGATAGATCTCTTCCTTCAAGGGATAAACCTTTCGCCAGGTAACACTTTTTTCCTGATGATATTGATTTTTGCAGGCCATGGCACAGGTAAAACAGCCAATACACCTTTCGGAATCAACCAGAAAACCAAGTTGTTTTTCCATTTTTTAATCTCCTTATGCCTTAATGACTTCTGCGAACTGGTCATGAATTGCCACACCAGGAGCACCGGCTTTGTAGCCTCCCATATCCGCCGAGGTATCATCCACCAGATTCTGGCAGTTATAATCATTCTTATTAAACCAGGCCTCATACATCAGGACAGCATCCACCGGGACATTATCTGTCAGAGAAGCAGTTATGGTTACCTTGCCGACCCTGTTTTTCACAGTGACCATATCCCCATCGGAGATATCCCTGGATCCGGCAGTCACAGGATTGATATATACATAAGGCTTTTCGTTGAATTCCTCCATCCAGTCCAAATTCACAAACTGGGAATGGATACCAAACTTTGTATGCGGAGTTAACAGCCGCAGCTTATCGTATGGTTTGCGGCCTGCCACATACTTGGGCAAGGCATTGAATCCGTGCTTGGCACAGAGATCTGACTTAAACTCATATTTGCCGGACGGGGTTGAGAACTTGCCGTCCGCCCAGGGAAGCAATGCTTTTTTGGCTTTGTACGTGCTTTTTTTCAGATCTTTCCAGGAATTAATACCAAAAAGATCATGGATTCCCTTGTTGAATTCTTTGGCCATCCACTCCTTGGTGTCGATATCCGTTGGGAAAGTGCAGGATCCCGGTTTGAGCTCATTTATTTTTTTAGAAAGCGCGGATGCGATTTCAATATTGGATTTAGCTTCATGCAGTGGTTTTACAGACTGTTCATTGATTGACATCCAATAATGCCAATAGCCGACATTGACCGTCCACTCTTCAAATAAGGTGGTTACCGGCAGCACGATGTCGGCCTGCTCAACTGTCTGGTTAAAAAACTGGTCCACCACAACAACCATTTCCAGCTTTTTGAATGCCTTTTCCATCTGGTTTCGATCAAAATCCTGACTGAACGGATTTTTGCACGCTACCCACAACATCCGTACCGGCGGATCAGAGGCATTCAAGAGTTCCCGGGCTGTTTTGTTGATGTTTAGCGTACGGTTTGAATAGGAGGGCCCTTTTTCATCCTTAGTAAAATCAAATTCCCCCTTGGCCGCAGGTCCAAGGTAGCCTTTTGCCCCCTTGGGCGTCTGCTGAACCAAGGCGTGGTAATTAAAGCCCCAAGTCATCAAATGACCATACCGGGCGCCGCCGCCTTTCTTTCCGATATTTCCGGTCATGGCCACCAACGCGTCAATGGCTCTTACATTGGCCCCGCCGTTTACATGGCGCTGCAAACCGTACCCGATCCAGATCGTGGCAGGATCATTTGTGGCAAACTCCTCTGCCACACGGGTGATCCGGTCTGCAGGTACGCCGGATTTTTCAGATGCCCACTTCACTGTCACTTCGCTGCGAAGGTAATCGGTAAACTCCCTGAAGCCCACACTATTGCTTGCAACCCAGTCTTCATCCACCAGCCCTTTATCCAGGATATGCCTGGCCATACCAAGGGCCAGGGCCCCGTCTTCAGAAGTCTTTATCTGCCAGTACTCATCGGCTTTTGCCGCCGTCTGGGTCAGGACGGGATCGATGCACAAGATCTTTGCACCCCGTCTTTTAGCCTCATAAATATACTTCATGGAATGGACCGAACACCAGGCCGGATTAACCCCCCACAGAATGATATAGCGGGCGTCCACCATATCTTCCGGGTCATTGCACCACATATTTCCCATATCGTAATTCTGGGCATCGATCCCTGCGGGCCAGCAGGGTGTTCCCACCATGCGGGTGGTGTAACCCAGAGATGAAAACATCCCTTCCACGCCATAATTTGTGATCCCGAAGTTTCCCGAATATTTCGTCAAGGCCAGGCCGAGCATGGAACCGTCTTTTTCGTTCATCTCGATCATTTTCTTGCTGATACGGGTCAAGGCATCATCCCAGGATATCCGTTTCCAGTTCCCGGTTCCCCTTCCCTGCTGCACCATGGGGTATTTGATACGATCCGGGGAGTAGAGCCTTCGAATATAGGAATTTCCTTTTACACAGAGTCCGCCGTTGGTGTAAGTCGATTCAGGAGCCCCTTCTACGAATTGCGCCACCCCATCCTTGACGTATGTGACAATCCCGCAACTGTCGTAGCAATTCCGTGGACAGGCATTTCGAAAGGTCTCATATCCGCCCTCATAGATGATTCCGGCTGCAGAAGCTGTCTGCGATCTTAAAAACCCGCAGGGCATTGCCGCAGCCACACCTGCTGCAGTCAACCACTTCATGAACCGGCGCCGTGTCATTGGACAGTCCATTGCCTTTTCAACATCATTCTTTGTCCATTGGGTCATTGATCATATCCCTCCTGTTTTGTTTCCCGATTATTAAACCAAGCTTCCAACCGATCTAAAGCCAGGTCGACAACCGGGTGCCCAGTATCTGCACTGCGGGCTTGATTTAAAAATTGCGGCAGCCATGTCCCAAGGTGTTCCTCCAGAAAATACTGCCACAGGATACGGGGTTCTTCTGCATCCTGGTTTTCAACCATGTCCAAAAGGCCCACAGCAGCGTCCAGTTCTACACCAAGATGGTCATCCGGCAGGTGCCCCAACAGCGGTGAGACCAATCCGGCCATTTCATAAAGCCGTCTGACCTGCAGTGTACTTTTACCCATCAACTGCGGCTCCGACTCAAGGTAATAGGATGCGTACGGGGGGGCTTCCAGGGCTTTGGGCCCTACAAAAAGCCGGTTAAAGGCAAATTCCGCCTCTTCCCAGTCCGTATCATCCATCTTGACCGCCTTGGTGCTTTCACCAGCCAGTGCCATACCGGCCTTTGCCAGTTCATTACCGGTCCTGGCCAGAAAAAAATTACGCAAGGATTTAAGTGTTGTGTTTTGAGCGTTATCCATCATGGTCTCCTGTGTCTGTCGTGCAAAGATGAATTCAGCGTATACCTTTTTACATAGATAGGGAAGATGAGGAAATAGGTAATTAATGAGTATTTTAAACTACCCATTAATCAAATTTTGGCGGGGTGCTGCCGGCTGGAAAAACAGGCCTGCTACTTCATAACAGTTTAATTTGACTCTTTAATAAAATATTGGAATTTATTTTGTTTTAGATTCAGGCTGGGCGGTCTGGTTTAAAAAGGTACTCAGATTTACATTGCGGTTCTGTAAATCCAGTTTCCGACGGATATTTCTACGGTGTGTCTGAATGGTCACTGTGGACAGATTAAAGGCATCTGCAATTTCTTTGGTAGAGGCACCTGCCTGGATGAACCGGCAGACCTTCATTTCCATGGGCGTCAGTTTCAAAAGCAGGGCATGACGATCGTCTTTCCCGCCCCAGGTAAGCTTAAGCAGCTGGTCTTCTATAATATCAAGATAGGTGTTTCTAATCGATTGGGATCGTTCTTTACGCACGGGATCCAGTGCCGGAAGCAGCGTGGTACGGATGGTATCACCGACGCTTTTCTGGAACGCTTCGCGTTCTTTGTCCACAGACTTCATCACCGTTCGCAGGGTCACGTTCATCTCCTGCAGCTGGTTCTTTTTCTTCAGCAGTTCTGAAGTTTTTTTGGTCACCATACTTTCCAGTATCTCGCTCTGCTTTACATGGGCAGAAACATCTTTAAGAATAACAAGATATCCATCCGAAGCCAGACTGACTTCATTCAGGGAAACAAAAACGCAATGAAAATACAGGTTGTCCCCCAAGGATATCTCTAAAGGGTTATTTTGTGTATAATATGCACACAGTTTTTCAAGAGAACGCTTTTCCAGCCCAAGCAAGGCGATAATGTGCTCATCTTTCGGATCACTTTTAAAGTACTGCCGTGCTGATTGGTTGGCTTCGATGACAATCCCCTGGGTGTTTATCACCATAACGAGATCGGATATTGAATCTATCACATTCTCAAATTTACATTTTTCCATGGTCAGCCGCCGGTTAGCGGTGTTCAGGGAATCGGCAGCCTCTTGTTGAGACAAGATGCTCCAGTCGCGAATGATGATGATTTCAAGTGCATCCGCCCAGAGCCGGATATACTCTGCAGCTTCCTTTTTTTGTGCTTGAGGTTCGTCTCCTTCATTGACCATTTCCAGTACGGAGTGCACCAGTGTTTTGAAACACCCCACAAACATCTCCCCGGTCACCCCCCTGGAACGATGCCGCCGGGAAGTCTGGATGATCTTATCAGCCCAATTCCCCTTATTGGCGATCAATTCACCAAAGCTTACGCAATGTCCCTTTTTTGCACCCTTCAGCAGGGGCTCAAAAAACCACTGATATGACAGAATGCAGTCCTGCCGTTTGGCAGTTGTGCTTTCCAGATATCCGGCTTTTCCCATATTAGCCGTCCAGCGGGGTAAAAAATCATCAATCTGATTGCCCAGATGCTGCAGGATTGCCGATGGAATTTTAAAGGCCGTCATAAAAAAACACCATTTCAATATAATTAAAAAATTATAACCCGTGGAATTGTATCCCAACCGTGTTGATTACAACATTCTTTCTACGTCTTTTCAAAGCAAAATTGCAAATTAATTCAACCGCTGATATGTGTATAGTCATTTTTTTAATGTAGGGAAGTCGCAATGAATTTTTGACCAAC
>NZ_BAAHYK010000095.1:0-7075 GCF_054657595.1 Desulfocicer niacini | reverse complement strand
TAATTCAGCATATGCGAGACATCGATCTATTTCAGTTAGCCCTGAACTTGACGCCACCGTGGGAAGCTGTATCCGTAGACTTTAATGCAGATAAGAAACGTCTTGATATTCTACTGGATTTTCCTAAAGATAGTGTATTCAGTTGTCCGGAGTGCGGCAGATCTGACTGCACGGCATATGACACGACCCAAAAAACATGGCGTCACCTCAATTTTTTTCAACATGAAGCCTACTTGTCCGCCAGGGTTCCACGAGTGAACTGCAAGGACTGTGGTGGGGGTCTCGTGGGAACGCCCGGATAGTGGTTTTACGCTATTGTTTGAAGCCATGATTATGCCCATGGTGACAGCTATGCCGGTGAAAGCGGTTGCGCGCTTGGTCGGTGAACAGGATACCCGCTTGTGGCGCCTGTTGAACCATTATGTTGATAAAGCAAGAGACCAGCTTGACCTGTCTCAGGTTAAACGCGTTGGAATTGATGAAACCTCCGGCAAAAAAGGCCACAATTATGTCAGCGTTTTTGTGGATCTGGATACGCCTAAAGTCATTTGCGCGACTGAAGGGAAAGGGGCCGACACCGTTAAAAGATTTTCCGAAGACTTTGCTGAGCATGATGGAAAGCCAGACGCAGTTGAAGAATCCTGCTGTGACATGTCACCGGCTTTTGTCAGCGGCATCGGACAATACCTGCCGAAATCACAAATCACGTTTGACAAATTTCATGTCATGAAGATCATCAACAACGCTGTGGATGAGGTACGTCGCCAGGAACAAAAAAATCATCCGGAACTGAAGAAAACCAGGTATATTTGGCTGAAAAATCCCGACAAATTAAAAAAAGACCAATCAAAACAGTTTGAAGAACTGAAAATTCCGAAATTAAATCTAAAGACAGCCAGAGCTTATCACATCAAACTGAATTTCCAGGAGTTTTGGACACAGACACCGGAAAATGCAGAAGCGTTTTTGAAAAAATGGTACTTCTGGGCGACTCACAGTAAGCTTGAACCTGTCAAGCAGGCTGCTTATACCGTTAAACGTCATTGGGACGGCATCTTAAGATGGTTTCATTCCCACATTAATAACGGAATCCTAGAGGGCATCAACAGTCTGATCCAGGCGGCCAAAGCAAAAGCCAGAGGGCATCGTTCGTCTCGAAACTATATCACCATGATCTACCTCATAGCGGGTAAGCTGGATTATACGCTACCCACATGAAACAGCGAGGAGCCATTTTGGTGATAAAAGTGCTGCCGATAAGCATTTCAGAATTGGTTTTGATTGTTATAAGCCTGATTGCTACAATGATTTTCAGGAGAAAGATAAAACTAACCTTGCTCCAATGTTAACTTTGAATTATTCTTGGTAACTTTTTAAGAGGCTCTTTTCTAAGGGCTCTTTTATTTGATTTTTATAAGATCATTAGAAACATCGCTGCTTTAAAGAATCCCCTTTCTCCCTTGGGAGCTCTTACTATCAAGAATTTCCCTTCTATATATTTTTCTTCGGTAGAATTTTTGAGATTTTAATATGAAATTTTCAAGCAGGTTCCAATTCTAATACACGGCTTAAAAGGTCTTTCATTTAATAATGACAATGGAAGATTTGGTTTCGCGGGATGTTGGAGATGAGGTTTTTGTTCCTTTTGAGGATTCAGGCACAAGGAAGTCTATTGAGGATATAGCTTCTAATTTTCCAAGAGAGAAGCGGAAAAGTGTTCTTGGGGATATGATTTCAGATAGGGCTCGAACTTTGAAGGCTGGTGTTGTTGCGCTTTTAGAAGAGATTGTTCTTCGGGAGGATTTGAATAGGGGGCAGTTTGAGAAGATTGATTTTGAGGTTTGTCAGTTGAGGGATAGGGTTTTGCAGTATGAGTCGTTGGAGAGGGAGTTGTTAGAGGGGTTGGATGGTGCGAGGTCTGAGGTTAAATCAAAGCTTGAGGGTGAGATTTTGAAGCTTGAGAGGGAGAGGCGAAAGGAGTCGTTGGAGTGTTGGCGAGATTTGATGTTTTTGAAGAAATATTTGATGGTGTCGTTGAAAGATTATTGGGAGTTGGTGAGGCGGCGGGGGGTGTTGGGGAAGTAGGTATTAGTTGTTTGTTGTGTTGCTATTGGATTTTGGGGAATGAGAAAAATGGATTTTTTGTGATTGACAGGTAGGTTTTGGGGTGGTAGGAATTTATAATTGGATATTTTGAATCTGGTGTGTTGTTGTGTTCTCTCCTGATATAAATTCTCTTCCTAAAAATATTAGTTATACATGTGCTATGTATCTCCAATGGACAGATGTCAAGTTATTGCTTATGAGTTAGTTTTAAATAGTATAAATATTTTTGTTAAATATGAGTTGGAGTGTTCTGAGTGGATTTCGAAAGGGCGTTGTAGTTGGCGGAGTTGTTGGGTTGATGGTTTCTCTTCTTCCGATCTTTATTACTATTTTTGAAAGAAATGAGTTCTTTTTAGGCTTGTCGTTATTATTATTATTTGTCTTCATTGGAATTTGTGCTGGTGGGGCAGTTGGGTATTTCTGTAAAGAGAAAAAGATTGTTTCCGAAAATAGTCAGGCTAGCCTTATATTAAAAAAGAAAAATTTTATTTATTTGATGTTTTAATGGTTTTGTTCCTTTTATTTCTTGTTGGACTAATAATCGTAGTTGCTATCGGGACGATGATCATTTTTACAATAGGATATAAAGAAGTACCATCAATACTTCTCAGTTTGTTAGTTTTTGTTCCCTTTTTTTTATTTTTTTTATTTAATTATTTAAGAAAAAAATATTTTTTACTTAATGAAGTAAGAGTTTCTAAAAAGGTTGCTATTTGGAGTTCAATACGGGGAGCAATTCTTTGGTTTTTAGTGTTAGGATTTTTTGTTGGTTTTTTAGTTCTTGCTATTATTTCTAGATGAATGAGTCTCGTAATAACAGACCATGTAATTAATATATTTTCTTATAGAATTCTTAAAGTTTCAATGAAAAGAAATTACTTGTTTGTTTACAATTCCAAGAATAATTTTTTATAACTTTGTAATTAAAAAATGAGGGAAAAGAGCGAATGTCTTCTATTCATCATCATCAAAGACAAATCAGTCAAAGGTTGAGATTAATTGGTACACTTGTCTTATGCTTCTACTTAATGAATTTTTTTATTATCTCGAATATTGTATTTGCTGGAGGTGTAACTATTATTACACATGGATATCATTTCCCCACCAATAATAATACCGATTGGTTAGACAATATGGAATCTATTATTCATTTACGATTAGTAGATGAAATGGAAAGCATGAAAAAAAGAAAGCTTTCCGAAAATGAAAAGACCAAAGTAACAGCCGTGTATACTTTGGAAATTGCAAACGACTTTGAAACTTTGTCAGAATGTGATCATTCTGTTTTATTATCAAATGGTTATTTATGGGGAATTCAAAAAGAGTCGTCTGTATCAATGACTGAATCATTAAGTGGAGAAACTATCATAAAACTTATATGGACAGATCTTGATTCATGGGGTGGTGCTGGTGGCGGAAGAAGTACTGAACTTATTGCTGAAATTGCCTGTAATGCTCTTACGAATTTGCAGATAACTCCTGCTTTTGGTGGTATATTGCCAATATGTTCTCCGATTCATTTAATTGGACACAGTAGAGGTGGTAGTCTTATGGGAGCTCTTGCTGAAAAACTTGGAGAATATGGATTATGGATAGATCAAGTTACCTTTTTAGATCCTCATCCCATAGATCTTACATCTGCTGAGGTTTATTGGCAAGATGACTGGGGAGACAATGGGGGATTAATAGTTCCTGGAAATGTTATATTTGCCGACAATTATTATCGATATGAAGGTTATTTTTCTGGAACTACTGGATTTCAACCAGATGGAGAGTCCGTAGAAGGAGCCTTGGAAATCAGGCTTGATGAAGGTTATTTTGAGAATCTTGGAGGTTATGGCTGGCCTACATATGAACACTCCGATGTGCACGCATGGTATAGAGGAACTATCTCAACTTCAGATTCTTTCCTGTTAAATGGTGGAGTGTTCCTAGAGCAAGATGCAGGCTTTCGTGTAACTTCAGACTGGTATGTCGCTGATGCTTATGAAGATGGCATCAAAAGATCGAGAGAAAGCACTGGTTATGCATTTAGTCTTGTGGCAAACGACTGGCAGAATCGTCCTATCAATGGACTTCATTCAATGATTAACGGAAATGGGAAATCTCGATCTTTCACCCCAAAATTAGGTCATAAAGTTGATAATGTTGGATATTTAACTCTTCAAACTACAAATATAAAAACTGGGAATACCTTTAAGGTGGACTACCGATATGAGTCTTGGTCTACTGATTTTGGAGTTGAATTTTATCTTGATGATAACAGAAATCCTCATGATGGGCATATTTTATTGCTTGGGGAGCGTGAACATGGTGAAAGTAATGGGATGGAAGGTATGTATGACCCAATGTCATTAACGATGCCAATGAATCAAAAGCCCGGAACTTATTATGTTTTTATCAAGTCAACAGGTTCTGCGTTTCCAAGATATTTTTATGCACCAATGCAGCTTACTGTAACTGAATCTTCTGCGCCTGACACCGGTGAACCCAACGATTCCTATCAACAAGCCTCAAATCTTGGAAAGATAGAAGGTGAATATTATGAAAAAGACCTGAATGTTACTAATGGAGATGTAGATTATTATAAGTTTGAGATAACCTCAATGGGTACAAGTGATGATTATGTGGAGATTAGTATTGAAAATAGCGCCAATTCTGGCAGCAGCCAATATGATCTTGATTTGGCGATTGGAAAATTAAATAATAAAGGGAAGTGGGTACCTGCGACTGGTAGTTGGTATGATTCGGCTTCTCTTTCGAGCACAAAAACAGAGAGAGTTGAGTTAAATGGCTTTGATGCCGGTGAATATTACGCTATTGTTTTCGGAGCATCAGGATATGTTATAGGGGATGATGACCCGGGTTTTATAGGAAATGAGGAGAGTGGATATAGTCTTTTTATGCATGGGCCAATTTCAGAAGAACCCTTTTTATCTTTACCCAATCTAATCATAAAAAGTTTCTCACCTTCTCCTTCTCCAGAGAATGGAGCGTATCATGTTGGTGATAGTGTTAATTGGACTGCGGTTGTTAAGAATATTGGCGATGAAGAATCCGAAAAGTGCGAAGTTGCTTATTATATTGGAGAGTCATCAAGTGATTATAGTACAGCGCTTAAGCCAGATTCTGGCGATACAGTTTGGGAAATGAAACAAGAAGAGACTACAACTGAAAGTAGCGAGTATAAGTTTACTGAGGATGACATTGGGCAGCGGTATTTAATTTGCATTGCAGATAGGGATAATGAGGTTGAGGAGAGTTCAGAGAGTGATAACAAATGGGCTTATGGGCCTTTTGATGTTGTGCCGCAAAACACGAAAGCAAAACCAATCGTAGAAACAAGTGGTGTATCTAATATTAATGCAACAAACGCTGCCCTTTGGGGTGTAGTAGATTGTAATGGTTCGGATACGATTGGTTATTTCCAATATGGTTTAACTGATAATTATGACAAGACAAGCACGACTCAAAGTTTTGGAGTGTGTAGTGGCCCATTTAGTCTTCAAAAAAAAATAGAGGGCTTAAAATGTGATTCCACATATCACTATAGAGCTGTCGCTTCAAACAGTTATGGCATTTCTTATGGCTCAGACAAATCATTTATGACTAATAGCTGTTCAAAAACTGTTGCCACTCCAATTATATCCCCTAATGGAGGAACTTTTACGACTCTACCAACAATTGAGCTATCTTGCTCTACTTTAGATACAGCAATTCGTTACACTATTGATGGTTCTTTGCCAACTACAAACTCAACTCTATACATTATGCCTTTTTCGGTAGTAAGTGGGGAGTTTACTCTCAAGGTTAAGGCATTTGGACAAGATTCTAGTGAGAGTGATGTTGCTTCAGCGGTTTTTGTAATTGATTCAGAAAAAAAATCCGAATTGTCTGTTACTCCGAGTTTGAGAAATGTGTCTTGTAATGAAGGAACGACAAGTTTTACGGTAAATAATATTGGTACGGGTACTATGCCTTGGACTGCTTCTGTTGTATCTGGCGATGATTGGCTTTCAATTCAGTCTGGCTCGACGGGTACAAATAGCGGGACAGTCTGGGTTGCTTTTTTGGAAAATACTTCAAGTTCAAATAGGGTGGAAAAAGTTAGAGTAATTATTGATGGTACTAATTCGTTTTTGGATGTAGCGATTACTCAATTGGGGACTGTTTCCCTGACTCAAAGCAATGTTTCTCAATTGTATGTATCCCTTTTTGGTCGGGCATCCGAAGGGGCCGGTAATGCGTATTGGTGTTTAAATCAAGAGAATATGGTAATTACGGCTGATGTCATGTTATCAACAGAGGCTGCCAAAGATTATTTTGGAAGTACTTTGTATGATGATCAAGCTTTTATAGAATTTATTTATGAAAATACATTAAACAAAACTTTGAATGACGATCCTCAAGGAATTGCTTATTGGGTCGCAGCACTTGATAGAGGCGCAAGTAAGGGGACGGTGGTTACCTCATTGATTAATGCTGTATATGATTATGCTAATTCGACTGATCCCAAAACACTGGCAGCCTATAGGCAATTTGTTAACCGTGTGGAGATTTCTAATTACTGTGCTGAGAATATTCAGGAGTTTACTGACTATTTGGAGTTTCAAACTTTTATCAATGTTGTCGATGACACAACGGCAAGTCTTGAAGATGCTAAGACGATGATTGATGATTTTGTTTCAGGTTCATCTCTATAGCGCTCAACAAAACTGATACAACTACGCTAAGATAAAATAATACGGGTATCCGTACAATTTAACTGACGAGGCGAAAAATGCTATTATCAATTTAGTGGAGTTGGCAATTTATTCGGATTAACTTGTTTGGTTTTTATTTGGGAGTTTGATGGGGAATAGTTGTTGGTAGGATAAGTTTGTTGGGGGTGGTAAAAGAGAATGTTTTAGATCGGTTTTGTTCTTCACAGGAGTTTATGACGCTTTGTTGGGAGTATGGGATTAGGTAT
>NZ_BAAHYK010000094.1:0-7502 GCF_054657595.1 Desulfocicer niacini | reverse complement strand
TAGTGTATTCAGTTGTCCGGAGTGCGGCAGATCTGACTGCACGGCATATGACACGACCCAAAAAACATGGCGTCACCTCATTTTTTTTCAACATGAAGCCTACTTGTCCGCCAGGGGTCCACGAGTGAACTGCAAAGACTGTGGGGTCAAAAAGGTGGGGGTCTCGTGGGCACGCCCGGATAGTGGTTTTACGCTATTGTTTGACGCCATGATTATGTCCATGGTGACAGCCATGCCGGTGAAAGCGGTTGCGCGCTTGGTCGGTGAACAGGATACCCGCTTGTGGCGCCTGTTGAACCATTATGTTGATAAAGCAAGAGACCAGCTTGACCTGTCTCAAGTTAAACGCGTTGGAATTGATGAAACCTCCGGCAAAAAAGGCCACAATTATGTCAGCGTTTTTGTGGATCTGGATACGCCTAAAGCCATTTACGCGACTGAAGGGAAAGGGGCCGACACCGTTAAAAGATTTTCCGAAGACTTTGCTGAGCATGATGGGAAGCCAGACGCTGTTGAAGAATCCTGCTGTGATATGTCACCGGCTTTTATCAGCGGCATCGGACAATACCTGCCGAAATCACAAATCACGTTTGACAAATTTCATGTCATGAAGATCATCATCAACGCTATGGATGAGGTACGTCGCCAAGAACAAAAAAATCATCCGGAACTGAAGAAAACCAGGTATATTTGGCTGAAAAATACCGATAAATTAAAAAAAAACCAATCAAAACAGCTTGAAGAACTGAAAATTCCGAAATTAAATCTAAAGACAGTCAGAGCTTATCACATCAAACTGAATTTCCAGGAGTTTTGGACACAGACACCGGAAAATGCAGAAGCGTTTTTGAAAAAATGGTACTTCTGGGCGACTCACAGTAGGCTTGAACCTGTCAAGCAGGCTGTTTATACCGTTAAACGTCATTGGGACGGCATCTTAAGATGGTTTCATTCCCACATTAATAACGGAATCCTTGAGGGCATCAACAGTCTGATCCAGGCGGCCAAAGCAAAAGCCAGAGGGTATCGTTCGTCTCGAAACTATATCACCATGATCTACCTCATAGCGGGTAAGCTGGATTATACGCTACCCACATGAAACAGCGAGGAGCCAATTTTTATTGTGATTTATTATGGGAAAAACTAGAAGTAAATCGATAAAAAAAGAAATATTTATTAGCAGCATAATTTTTTCGTCAATTATCCTGACTATATTTGGCCTTTTTATGTCAAATAGTTTATACCACTCAGGACAGTTAAAAGCATTTGAAATATTAAAACAAAAAAATTATGCCGTTAATTTTTCGATAGATGGTTATTTTTCTCAAGTGGAAAATATGCTTAAGATTTTGGCGACCAATGAAAGTGTTCAGAATATACCATGGATAGGTGAATCTGAACGACAGCAAACCCTGAAATTGTATAAAACATTTTTAGAACTCAACAAAAACATTACTTATGTCTACTCCGGATATGAAAAAAACAAAGAGTTATTGATAAATGATTACACTCCTCCGGAAGTTTATGATCCAACTGAACGCCCTTGGTATAAACATGCAATGGCAGCAAAACCCGGCATTTCAACCGGGGAGCCTTATCAGGATGCAGTAACCAAGGAGTGGTTATTTTCTACAGGACAAGTATTGTACAGTGAAAAATATGGCATTACTGGTGTTATATCAATCGACAGTTCCATTGAACTGGTCATCAATTTGTTAGAGCAAAGAGAAGGGCTATATAAATCATCTTATAGTTTTTTGACAAATCCGAATGGAAAAATCTTAATTCATCCCAATAAAATTTATATAAATAAATATATATCGAAAGTATTTGACAGCCCTGTTAATAAAAACGAAAGGGAAGGCTTTGTACAATACAAATTAGACAATAAGAAAAAAATGGGATATTATAGTCATAGTGATGCAACGGACTGGGTGTTTTTCACTGTTGTAGACAAGGACGAAGTTACCAATGAAATTATATGGCAAATTTTTTCCAGCCTCCTTTTCACCGGTTTTATTGCAGTTTTGTTAGGTATTGGTCAAAGTATTATATTGAGTCGGCGTTTTTCAACCCCGTTAATTGAGCTTCAAAAAAAAGTTAAAGCTCTTATCCTCGGAAACGTGGAAGCGATTTTTGATTATAAGTATCCTGAAAATGAAATTGGAGTAATTGCCAGGGAACTAGGTCAGCTAACGGCTCAAGAATTATATATCAGGTCACAAAAACTTGAGGAGGCTAAGCTATTGTTGGAACAAAGAAACGAAGAGTTAAAAAAACTTTCCTCAACAGATAAATTAACAGGAATCTACAACCGTCAGAAGATAGATATTGAACTTGAAAAAGAAACTCAACGATCGAAACGCTATAAGAATTACTTTTCAGTTATTATGTTTGATATAGACTGGTTTAAAAAAATCAATGACACATATGGTCATCAGGCAGGAGATTCAGTACTTAAAGAAATATCCCTACTGTTAAAAAAATCAATACGGCCTACGGATATTCCAGGACGGTGGGGTGGCGAGGAGTTTATGATATTATGTCCGGAAACTGACCTGAAAGAAGCAGAAATACTTGGAAACAGAATTTGTTCATTGGTCGCAAAACATCAATTTACAATCAATGCACATGTTACAATAAGTGCAGGAGTAACCGAATTTTCAACCCAGGAAAAACCAGACGATTTTATTAAGCGAGTAGATGATAATCTTTATACAGCGAAGCACCAAGGGAAGAATGTTGTTGTAGCCGTTTAACACACCGACAAGCCAACCAGGCAGTCCAGCGGACAAATAAGGGCTTCCGCTATCGCTCCAGCCCTCATTTGCCGCTGACTTTTGCGTTTCCCTTCCTCGGGTCGCTGGCCTGTGAGCTTCACCGTTTTTGCATTCAATCCAAAACTTGGATAAAGCCATTAATATTGATGAAACTAAAACACAAAAACACCCCGGATAAATGACAAAATTACAGTTGAAGAGACTCTCAATAAAAAGGCTGGATGCTGAGGCAGATTAATTTTGTTGAAACAAAGGAAAATAAGGTACCGCAGACTGGAGAAAAAAGAGCAAGTGGCATGATAAAAGGATAACTTATGACAAATGACAGCCGCATTCAGATTTACAGGACCAAGGACGGGGAAATCCGGGTGGATGTCCGGTTTGCAAAAGAGACAGTCTAGCTGACTCAACGCCAGATGGGTGAGGTGTTTGACACCACGCCGGAGAATGTGCTCATGCATTTGAAAAATATCTATAAGACCAGGGAACTGGAACCGGATTCAACTGCTAAGAATTTCTTAGTCGTTCGAACCGAGGGCACGCGACAGGTCAAAAGAAACCTCAAGCACTATAATCTGGATGCTGTGATCTCAGTAGGGTACCGGGTGAATTCCAAACGGGGGGTGCAGTTTCGTATCTGGGCCACGCAGCGACTTCGGGAATATTTGGTGCAGGGCTATACCATCAACCAGCAGCGTTTTGATCAGAATGCCCAAGAGCTGAAACAGACCCTTGCCCTGATTCAAAAGACGGCTAAATCTCCTGCCCTTGCTTCAGACATGGGACGGGGTCTTGTGGATATCATTAGCCGGTATACAGCGACCTTCCTTTGGCTTCAGCAGTATGACGAGGGCCTGCTCAAAGAACCGGGAGGACAACCCGGTGGTACTTTTTCCAGCCCCAAAGAAGCAATGGCATCCATTTCAGCATTGAATAAACAATTGATGGCAAAAGGTGAAGCCTCTGAGCTTTTCGCTAATATGTCCCGGCCGAACAGTCTCGATGCTATGGCTTTGAGTAAAAATAACCTATACGTTTAAACTGGTGCGTGAAACGATTCTTGGGGTTTAATTTTATAATTCCATTCTCCGTGGAATTCATCCCTAAGAATATTCAAACTGGCCATTTCTTCATCGGTAACTTTTATTCCAGATTGATATTCAGACGAATCTACATCAGTTTTGATTTTCAACCCCTTCTTTGTAGTTGCATTAGCAATAAGATTGACTATTGTTGCAAAACTTTCCAGCGGGCGTCCCCTCCAATTTTTACTCATGAAAGAGAACATCTGATGTTCTATCTTGTTCCATTTACTGGTACCTGGCGGAAAATGACAAATTTGGATATCAATACCCAGTTCGTTCGAGAAAGCTTGTATTTCTTTTTTCCACAACCTGATTCTATAACCGTTACTTCCACCTCCGTCTGCTGTAATAAGAAGGCGAGTAGCATGAGGGTATATCAAACATCCCATTTCATTCCACCAACGGCGAATGCTTTCAACTGCAAATTCAGCGGTATCTTTGCTGATGCCAACGCTTACCCAACCCTCATTTCGGGAAAGATCATAAACACCATAAGGACATGCTTTACCGGCTTTTTTGTCCGGAAAGTCGTAAGTGTTCATATTAACCGGGCATCCCTTATGTTCCCATTCCATGTCTGGATTTTTATATTGACCAATATTTTCTTTTTTCTTTGCATCGACTGAAATAACAGGTTGCCCGGAGTCTTGAAATTCAGCTACTTGCTCATTTATAAAATGGAATTGAGCATCCCTATCTGGATTTTGCTTCCCTTCCAAAATCTTTCGGTTGGCCTGCATGCTGTACCCCATTGTTTGCAATATAGTATACACGGTTTTTTGGGGAACCTTATGCCCTTTTTCACAAAGAGCCTTTGCCAATTTATGAGTGCTTTTACATGACCAGCGAAGAGGTGATTCCGGATCACCACGAGTTAGAGGATCAATGAGGTTATCAAGATCTTTTGCTAGTGCTGGGTTTTTATCTGTTATTTTTTTACGGCCCAGAGCATTACAAGGTGGCGAGTGATATCATGGAGTGTCGAACTTCTTACCTTGGGGGGCATATCTACGATTGCGGTGGCGCGTTATACCCATCGGGTGGCGATCTCAAACTACAGGATCAAGGTCTGCGAAGGTGGAAAAGCCACTTTTTCATATCGAGACCCCAGGAAAGAAACCACTAAGGAAATCACCCTGGACGCGGTGGAGTTTATCCGCCGTTTCCTTCTCCATGTGGCCCCCCGGAATTTCATGCGTATCCGGAATTTTGGATTATTTGCAAACAGGTGCAAAAAAAAGAATATTGAGTTGTGTCTCAAATTGTTGGGAGCTGAGTCCCAAGAAAACGGAGCTACCAGATCCGTCGAGGAGATTATGCTCGATTTGACCGGAACTGATATCCGGTGTTGCCCATTGTGTAAAAAAGGGATACTGGAGAAAAGGTTTGAGATAAAAAAACATCTCTACGGTATGGGAGGAAGCGAATTTATAAAGTAACCCAAAGGAAGAGATTCTCCATAAAATATGGTCAACTACAAAAATGAGCTGGATGTTGTCAACACTTTAAATGAAGGAGGAGAGAAGTATGTCCTGCAGATGCCGATTCTTTAGAAAAGTTGAATCTGGAATATCTGAAAAATAATTTTTTTCACAATTTTATTATTAGGCCACATTAAAATGTTGAGCCAATATAGAAAAAAAGATTAAAATAACAGCATATTAAAGGCTTATTCTAAAAATCCTGTTCAATTTTTGTTTTTTCATTCCTGATAGTTATTTACAATCCCCATATATATTTGGTACACGTATCCAAGGGTAAGTTCAACAGGATTTTATCCACCATCCCTTGTCGCAGGGATGGATAAAATTTTGTATCATACTTTATTCTCAAGCCGGAAGATGTCTTTTTGCGGAAACGGGACGGAGGATAAAATTCATAACATTCGACGGCGATACTAACACCATGTCAAAATATCAATTTGCTTCGACACAAGATATTCGATAGACTTATTTGGGAAGGGTAATTTTAGACAGATGCGGCTATCTTCTTTCAACTCTAAATAGATACACCAGTTAGTGATGAAAAAAAACATGTTCTACTCTAATATTGGACCTGTAGGTGAAAATTTGTGTAAAATCAAATTGATAGCTATTACACTGCTGTCAATTTTCTCCTTGCTAACGATTACAGGGTTTTCTTATTCCAAAGAAATTCATTCACCCCACATCCTTTTATTAAACTCATACCATGAAGGTTTTGAGGGAACAGATGATATTGTCAGAGGGTTTCGCACAGTATTTACAGAAACTTTCCCTGAAGCCAGCATCAAAACTGAATACTTGGATTCTAAATTTTATTCAGGCGCCGAATATGATGAAATTTTGTCCAAGTTACTGGGCTATAAATATAAAAAATACCATTTTGACCTGATAGTTGCTTCTGATGATTTTGCTTTCAACATTGTAGAAAAACATTACAATGATTTATTTTCAACGCTCCCCGTTGTTTTTTGCGGCACCAATTCTTTTGATGTAAAACGCCTGGAAGGGAAGAAGAATTTTGTTGGTATTGATGAACGTCCAAGTTTTAAAGAAAGTATCAATATTATTTTCAGGCTCCGCCCTCAAACCAAACGCATTGTCGTTATCTATGACGATTCAATAACAGGCCAACATAACAGCGAAGCCTTTCGCTCAGCAGCAATCAATTTCAGTATGAAGGCAGACTTTGAGTATCTTGCCGGCTTACCTCTAGAAGCGCTCATCGCAAAAATACAAAGACTCTCTCCTGACACTGCGGCCTTTTATTTTGCATCTTTTGTGGAAAGTAGTAGCAACGGTAAACAATACAGTAGCGGAGAAGCTTTAGAAATATTGGCAGCCAAGAGTCCAGTTCCAATTTTTGGTGGTTGGGAGTTCAGTCTCAATCACGGCATTATCGGTGGTAAGTTAATAAATCTTGTCGAACACGGCTCAAAAGCAGGTCACATTGCTGTTGAGATATTAAAGGGGAAATCTTCGATCTCGATGCCCAAGCTTTTTCCAAGTCCAAATTCGTTCATGTTTGATGACAAAGAATTGAGACGTTTTCAGGTAAAAGATGTCCTTTTACCACCAGAAAGTAACATCATCAATCGACCACAAACATTTTATGAAAAAAATAGGTTAGATATATTTATTACACTGACCATCTTGCTTGCCATGACCGTTATCGGCTCGTTTATTGCTCTTTATAAAAGCAGGTCAGGAATCCAGCAAGCCTACCTTGAACAGCTTCAAACAGAAAAAAAATTACGGAAATCACAAACTGAACTTAGACAAGCCTTATCAGAAATCAAGACTCTGCAAGGAATACTGCCAATATGTTCTTTTTGCAAAAACATAAGAAACGATGAAGGATATTATGAGCAGATAGAAGGGTATATTCACAAACATTCAGGAGTGGATTTTAGTCACACAATCTGCCCTACTTGTATGAAAAAACATTATCCAGAAGAATACGCTTCAATTATGAAAAAAAATAATGTTGAATCAACCTAACCTTCCATGCTAAAGGCTCCAAAAGTCAGAACAAATAAAAATTAAGGGTAACTACTCACCCCCATCAAATTCAAGTTCGGTAATTTTACCAACCAAGGCCATCTGAATGGCCACAAGTGGATTTACTCCATGGTTTGCCATAGTTTGCAAGTAAG
>NZ_BAAHYK010000093.1:0-7572 GCF_054657595.1 Desulfocicer niacini | reverse complement strand
AAAGGTTCAAAACAGCAGATTTTAAAATACGAAAGGAAAAAGTCATGAGGGTTTTAAAACTTACAGAGACTAACGAATTCACACCAGGCGCCATGAAACGTTTTTTCCTGGTTGAAACTTCCGAATTTTTCAAAATCATCAATTTCAACCTGGATGCCGGGGTGACATTTCCGGTGCATTCCCATGACCTGGATGGAGAATTGTCTATCCAGGTCCTTGAGGGGAATGGCTGGTTTTTAGGAGAAAATGATACCAAAATTCCAGCGAACACTGGCGATATATTAGTATCAGAGATCAGAGAACCTCATGGGGTCCTCGCCGACACAAAGATGCGGATCGTCGTCACAATTGCTCCGCCAATTTGATAACGCCTGCCAAGCAAAAGGAGATTTCTCCATGGATATAGATGAACGTGAAAAAATAAAAAAAAGGATGGCTGAACTTGAACTGCTGATCGCGGAAACAAAAAAGAGACTCCCGGCACATTCTACAAAGCCGCCGGTCATGATAGACTTGCTGGAATTATGAAGATGAGTATGATCTGTTACTTAAAAAATTGAGTGTATCAAAAATGGAGAATTAATGGCAGACGACTTGAGCCAGGAAGAACAGAAAATCAGTGAATATTTGAGTGCTATCCGCAAACAAGATAATGACAACTGCATTGATAGCCTGGGCCTGCAAAAAACGGAAAAAGGTTATAAATTTAATTTCTTTCATAGGCCGATGCTTTTTGACCATCAAGGTTTCGTTGACCTTTCAGGTGGAGAATTGTCAATATCCATTAAAACAGTTTTATGCAAATACATGCTCGGTTGTCCACAATCTGTTTTAGAAAAATCTATCAGACTGGTGACCTTCAGAGAATTTGCCAGGGACAGCCCTCTGTTTTATAGATTTGCAGAAAATACAAACAAAACGATTGAACAGACGTTTTCATGCCGTTTGGATACGCTTAAACAAAAATGCAAACAGATTTACGGTATGCCTGTAGGCAGTACTGCCTATGATTTGAGTGTCAGATTTAAAGCGCTTCCCAGAATACCGATTACTTTACAGTTTAATGATACAGATGAGATGTTGCCCGCAAAAGCAACCGTGTTATTTCATGAGGATGCTGTCAACTATTTAGATTTAAAATCTTTAGGGAGCATTACAACTTATCTCACAGGACTATTGATCGATTAACAACAATAATAAATCCAGTAAAAGAGCTTTCTTTATTTTTACAGGATCATATGTTATAAAACAGCCTATAATTTAATTCTGTATCCCATTTTTGTTTTGTCATTAATTTTCTAATTTTTTTTTTAACGAATTGATTCAGGTCAAGGTTTTTTGTTTTCTTCTCATTATATTGTGCATCCATGATGCAAGGATAAATAAACGGCTAATTTTTAAAAGGAGGATTTACGATGTTTTGCTTTCAATGTCAGGAAACTGCCAAAGGAACCGGCTGTACGGTTCGAGGTGTCTGCGGGAAAGAAGAAGCCACAGCAAATCTTCAGGATCTGATTATTTTCCATTGCAAAGGGATTTCCGTTCTGGCGAAAAAAGGAAAAGAGTTGGGGATTGACCGTGTTGAAGAAGCGGGACGGCTTATCACCCATGCCCTGTTCACCACCATTACCAATGCCAACTTTGATAACACGGCTCTCATTGACTGTGTTAAACAACTTCAGGCTTTTAAAGCAGATTTTAAGGCCGCATTTGGTGACAAACTTCCGGAAAGCCTTCATGATGCAGCCCTTTACACCAATGATGATGAATCAGGGTTCCAGGAAAAGGCAAAAACAGTAGGCATCCTTGCCACAGAGAATGAAGATGTCCGGTCTTTGAGGGAAACAGTAGTCTTTGGTTGCAAGGGGATCAGCGCCTATGCCCACCATGCAGCAATGTTGGGATTTGAAAATAAGGCTGTCTATGATCAACTGATAGAAAGCATGGCATCTGTTACAGAAGATCTGACTGTCGACGATATGGTCGCAATGGTTATGAAAACAGGTGAAAATGCCGTTGCCACCATGGCGCTTCTGGACGAAGCAAATACCACCACATACGGTCATCCGGAAATATCGGAAGTCAACATCGGTGTCGGGACCAATCCCGGGATTCTTGTCAGCGGTCATGATCTCAGAGACCTTCAGGAACTGCTGATTCAAACCGAAGGCAAGGGAATCGATATCTATACTCACAGTGAAATGCTCCCGGCCAATTATTATCCCAAACTGAAAAAATTCGGTCACCTGAAAGGGAACTACGGCAGTTCATGGTGGCATCAGAATCAGGATTTTGAAACCTTTAACGGTGCCATCCTGATGACTACCAACTGTGTAATACCCATCAAGAAAAATAATTCTTATGCCGACCGATTATTCACTACGGGTGCTGTCGGTTACCCGGATGCAGTCCATATTGCTGACCGAAAAGACGGTGCTGCAAAAGACTTCTCAGCCGTAATTGAAAAGGCTAAACAATGTAAGCCTCCTGAGGAAATTGAAACCGGCAAGATTGTCGGGGGATTTGGCCATAATCAGGTCCTTGCCCTGGCCGACAAGGTAATTGAAGCCGTTAAATCTGGTGCTATCAAACGCTTTGTTGTTATGGCCGGATGTGACGGCAGAATGAAAAGCCGGTCATATTTTACTGAAGTTGCGCAAAAACTTCCAAAAGACGCTGTAATTCTAACCGCAGGATGCGCAAAATACAGATACAACAAACTGGATCTTGGGGACATCGGCGGGATTCCAAGAGTGCTGGATGCAGGCCAATGCAACGATTGTTATTCCCTGGCGGTTATTGCAATGAAACTCAGGGATGCATTTGGTCTGGAGCATATCAATGATCTGCCGCTGTCATTTGACATCGGCTGGTACGAACAGAAAGCTGCAGCCGTTCTTCTGGCACTGCTGTCTCTCGGCGTCAAAGGCATCAGGCTTGGCCCGACGCTTCCTGCATTTATTTCACCCACCGTTTTGAATGTGCTGGTCGAAAAATTTGATATTAAAGCAACTGGTGATCCTGATGAAGACATTGCTGCTATGATGGCAGGAAACTAAGAAAGAGATGAAAATGGATAAATATGAATGCACCCCCTGCGGATATGTATATGATCCGGCTGAAGGGGACGATGAAGGAAATATTCCCCCTGGAACAGTTTTTGAGGATCTGCCGGACGACTGGACCTGCCCTATTTGCGGCGTAGGGAAAGATGAATTTGAAAAAGTGTCCTGACTGAGATCCATTTAAATAAACAACACAGCCGTTCGGGTTAATCCCGAACGGCTGTGTTATCATCTAAAACTTCCCTTATTTTGGTCGCCAGGCCATCAACGGTAAAGGGTTTCTGAATCATTTGAACACCTTTGTCAAGTACTCCACGGTGAGCAATAATATCGTCCGTGTACCCGGACATATAAAGTACTTTGAGATGCTGATGCCTTTGAGTGGCCTTTGCATAAAGCTCTTTGCCGTTCATTCCCGGCATGACAACATCCGTAAATAAAAGATGAACCATACCATCATGAGCAGACAGGATTTTTAAAGCATCCTCTCCGTTTCCTGCCTCAAGCACCTTGTATCCTTGGCGCTCAAGTATGCGTCGGCCTAAATTCCTCACCTGCTCGTTGTCCTCCACAAGGAGAATAGTCTCCCCTCCTTTTCGGGTGGGTGACTTCTGCTGAACAATTTCTTTTTTCTCTGGCGTCTCAGCAGATATCGGAAAATAAATTTTGAAAGTTGTTCCCATTCCTGGTTCGCTGTACACCCAGATATTGCCATCATGCTGTTTAATGATACCGTAAACTGTGGCCAGTCCAAGGCCGGTTCCCCTTTCACCTTTCGTGGAAAAAAACGGTTCGAACACATGAGAAAGCGTTTCGTCATCCATGCCCGAACCTGTATCGCTGACGGACAGCATGATATATTGGCCGGGAGTTACATTAGGATGCATCTTTGCATATTCATCATCCAGATCGGACAATTTTGTTTCAATTTTTAAAAGGCCTCCGTTGGGCATGGCATCAGCAGCATTCACTACCAGGTTCATCAGAATCTGTTCAATCTGTCCGATATCAGCCAACGTTGGCCGCATTTGCTGTGAAAGCGTTTTTTCTAATTTAATATCCTCAGGTATGGTACGTAAAAGCAGTTTCTCGATTCCTTTAACAACCGAGTTCATATCGATGGGTTTAAGTGTAATAATTTGTTTTCGGGAAAATGCCAGCAACTGACGAACCAGATCACGGGCTCGAAAACCGGCCTTCATGATCTCCTCTGCCTGGTCCCGCCGCTCATCCCCGGCGCTTAAATCGTCGGTAAGCATTTGGGAGTAGCTGAGAATCGGGGAAAGCATGTTGTTTAAATCATGGGCAACGCCTCCGGCTAACCTTCCGATGGCCTCCACTTTTTGGGCTTGCCTCAATTGGGCTTCCAGGCCAATTTTTTCTTTTTCCGTTCTAATTCGATTGAGGGCAATCGCGACAAGGTCGGCTATGGATTTCATCATCTCTATTTCATCGGGCTGAAACTTTGTATCCGATCGTTTCCCAAATGACAGGGTCCCGAGCAAACGATTCTCAAACATCAGGGGGTGACAGCAATACGCTTGGATACCAAAGGATTTTATCAATGCGGTCAACGGACTGGAACTGTTTGCTATATCCTCACAGATCATACGCTGACGGGTCTGGGCAACGGTTCCACATACGGCAGAACCGTGGTCAAGCCACTCGATTTCGGAAAGTTTTTCCTCAGGAATACCAGCACATACATTTAAATGTAGCTTTCCTTGATCAGGATCTTCCATGAAATTAACAAAAGTCTGGCAATCGAGGAATGTCATCACTTTTCGACACAAGGTTTCAATCAGGTTCTGTGGATCATTGCTTTGAAGCAGGCTGGATGCTGTATCTGACAGTATTTTGTTTCTTTTGATATTCCACTTTAATATTTTTTCAGCAGCCTTATGTTCGGTTATATCTCTTGCGGCAACAACCCGTGCCGGTTTACCCTGGAACTCTATGTTTCTCGATATGATTTCAACCGGAAATTGTGTTCCGTCACGCTTTATTCCAACCACTTCATATGCCCCCTGATACCCGGAAGCCATGTATGCCTGTGCTTTTTTCAAACTTTCCGGGGTGAGGTGTTCCGGCATTATTTGCCTGCCGATGATTTCATCTGACGAATTATATCCCAATATTTTTGCAAATGACTGATTGGCATCAAGAACAACACCGTTATCGTGTATATGAACGCCTTCAACGGTAGCTTCCGATAAAAACTTGAACCGCTCTTCACTCGCTTTCAGGGCATTCTCAGCAAGTTTGCTTTCTGTTATGTCCTGAACCGTGCCATGGAGTTCGGTCACCAGTCCTTCGTTGTCCCTAACCGCCTCTCCCCGTGCCGTAATCCAGCGGTGTTCACCTCCCGGCCTTACGACCTCGGCATCGTATTGATAGGGTTCTCCTTCAGCCATGGCCTTTTCCACCCGTTCAGACAATCCTGTCCAGCTTTCCGGTGTAAAATAATTCTGAACCTCTGGATAAACGGCAGGCGGCAGGTTCAGGTCCCGACCGTAAATCTGGTAAATTTCATCCGACCAGAAATGACGGTCGTCCTTCAGCTCCCACCGCCAATTTCCTATGCCGGCCAGCTTCTGAGCCTGCTTCAACACGGCTTCGCTTCGACGAAGCGCTTCCTGGTTTGTTTTTTGTTCCGTAATATCCTGTACCATGGCAACAAAGTAATCCAGTTCACCGGAGAGCTTTCGTACCCCAGCCACTTCAGTACGTGCCCATATTGTACCTCCGTTTTTATTCAGATACCGTTTTTCAACAGTCACATGGTTTACCTTGCCTTCACGAATCCGGCCGACCGCATTAATGCTGTCGTCTATATCATCAGGATGCGTCCAGGTAACAAACGGATTTGCACATAGTTCCTCTTTTGAATACCCTAAAATGTCAATAAGGGCCTTGTTCACATGGGTAGGTATCCCTTCTGGAGAAACGATATCGATCCCGATAGGGGCCTGTTCAAACAACGTCCGAAAGCGCTGCTCGCTGTTTTTTAATGCCTCATTCGAATTTTTCAGGCTGATGGCCTCCCAGGACAGATCGGCCAGTTCCTGTACCATTTCGACATCCTGGTCGGTATAATCTGTTTTCTTGTTGCCAGCGCCCAGTATAGCAACCACTTTTTCACCCCTTAACACTGGGACAGTCAACAAACGGACAACCGAGGCATGACCTTCCGGGAGTCCCGCTTTATTAGGCAGCGTCTGATAATCATTGTAAACAACCGGTTTGCGGGTTCTAAAACTGTCCCCCCATACCCCTGCTTTTGAGATTGGGTAATGCTCTTCTTTAACATATTCGGTACACATGTTTTTAAGCGTCTTTGTGGACCACGCCTGTAAACTCAATGTTCTTTGATTATCATCTATGAAATGATAAAAGCCGATCTCACTTTCGACCAAAGCTTCCGCTTCATCCAGAAATTTTTGCAGCAGTTCTCGTGAAGTGTGGGATAATGCATATTCAACCATGCGTAGTTTAATGGACTGGATTTGTTCTCTCTGCTTTATATGTGTGATATCTTGAGTCACGCCGACACCACGGATACACTCTCCTTTGCTGTCAAATTCAAGCATGGCTCTTTCCCTGACCCATTTGACCACTCCATGAGCTATGACACGGTGTTCAATGTCATACGGTTTGCCTGTCAGGGCCTCTCTCCATGCATTGTCCACATACCCCAAATCATCCGGATGGATACAATCTAAAAATCGCTCATAGGTCAGATCGGTTCCTTTTTGAACACCGAAAATTTTGTAGTTCTCGTCCGTCCACACAAGAATATTAGAGTGAATATCCAACTCCCATGTGCCGATTTTTCCAATTTCCTGGGCCTTTTCAAGAAAATATTTTTGCCGGCGCATCTGGTTTTCAGACTTAACGCGCTCCGTAATATCCCTGAGAATAACCAAGTTTTTTTGGTCATCTTTAGAACCGTAACGAGAAACCGTCACTTCTATATCAAACTCGGTCCCGTCACGCTTCAGTCCTTTTGTCTGATAGTAATTTTTTGCAAATTCTCCTTTTTCCCTGGCAATCATAAAGGATTTTATTCTGTATCTTTCCTGCTCTCCGATCAGATCAAGAAGAGGCCTGCCAATCAACTCCTCGTATCGTTGGTAACCGAACATTTTCAAATACGCAGGATTTATAAAATAATGCTGACCTTTTCTGGATACCCCAATAGCGTCTGTGGAGTTCTCCACAACGGCTTTTAATTGTTCTTCACTCTTTTTGAGGGCTTCCACTGCTTTCAGTTTTGCCAGAGAAGATGCCACGTGGTCAGCGACCCTTCTATATGCGGCAATCTTTCTGGAAGAAAATTTTCCTTCCTGATGATCATTAAACTGCATCAATCCAAAGGTTTCTCCAGCTGTTCGCAATGGGATCAAGGCAACCGATTCATACCCGAAGCTGTTGCACCTATTGCGGGTGCGGGCCTGGCGCTCTTCATCTGTAGTTTCGGCCAGTAAGCGAGTGGTACAATTACTAA
>NZ_BAAHYK010000092.1:0-8170 GCF_054657595.1 Desulfocicer niacini | reverse complement strand
CATCCAAACTATTGAATATTTGACGGTTAATTCCATTCATAAATGCACACCACCGATAGTTGGTATTCTGTTTGAACCGGTAATAGCACCTTGGTCAACATGCAGCCTGAAACAGTTGCCGAGATCGTGGAGAAGGCCGACGGGCAGGTGATTGGTATTAAGGAGTGTGATGGAAATATGGGCCAGATCAGCGGACTCATCTCCATGGTGGGAGATAAAATCGCAGTGGTCGGCGGAGATGAATTCCTGTTCTGCACGGAGATGCACTGCTTCCCCTGCATGCACCGGAAAAAGAGTTCTGTGCCAGGCTATTCGAATTTTCGAACCTATATACGATCGAACTTTAATGAACACGCTTGTTTTAGGACTAATCGGGCCTATCAAGTTTCTGAGTGGATAGTTGTTCCTGAATAGCGCTTTGAAGTGTGTGATCGGAATCGTCGAAAAGTCGAATTACCGTCTCAAGGATTGAAATTTTCTTCTCCTTTTGCTGTAACACCTGCTCCAATGTTTCAATCTGTTCGGTCAGGGATTGTTTCTCGATACGATTGCTTTTAATTTGACTGCTTACCGCTTGCTCTAACTCCTGTTTTAGTGTTTTAATTTGTTCGGTCAAGAATTGCGTCTCAATAAGATTGCTTTTGATCTGACTGTTCAACCTCTCTTCACATTGCTTAACATCTTCCAGATAATTAACACGGGTTGTGTTAAATTTTTCATTAGAAACGCATCCCAACTGGAGCGCCGAAATACTAAAAAACACATACAACATCAATCGGTTCTTCACTTCTTTTCTCCGCAAAAAAAAATCATCCGTTTATCCAATATCCTTGCTAAATTCAAAAAAGAGCTCCCAATAAGTTGCTTGACGGGTAGATTTCCATATGATATAATTACAAATTTGTCTGACCACTGGAACTGATTGGGCATCTAAACCGAATTCAAGTAGTTATAGTACTAAAATTTATTACAATTGCAAGGTTTAAAAACGCTAATGACATCCGACCATTCCAATATAACAGAATCCAGCTTAAACCGTAATATGAGATCTCTTAAGTCTTCCATCCGGAAAACATTGGTAGTAAGACTTTTTATTGCAGGTTCAGTGATTTCAATTGTCCTTGCTCTCACCGTATTTTCCCTTGAATTTCAAAGATTAAGTCAGCTCGTGAACAACCGGGCAGGTGAAATCGTCGCCCGTTTTAATGATGAAATTCGAGACAATGTAGAAACACCGGTGTTCACGAAAACACCTGAGCTTCAAAATAAACTGAAGATGCTTTCAAGCATCGGTAAGCTGGACCGGGGAATTGGTAACCTTATCTATACGGGAATATATACGCTTAATGGCAAGGCAATCGTTCAGGAAAAAAATGCCGAATCAACGTATATCGATGAAGTTGACGCGATAATGAGTTCTATGGAAGAGCAACTGTCGGCCAGTAGCAGTCATGTCTCAAAATTCAGGTATCTAAATGGTAGTCCACATATTCAGCTCACATTTCCACTCACAAATGAAATAGGGCAACAGACGGCAATCTTAAGTGGCGTATTTGCCGTATCTGCTACCGCAAGAAATGAAGTTGTTGGTCGTATTGCACGGACCTGCCTGGAGACCATTGGAATTGTTCTATTAACTACTCTGATACTCTACCCGATTATTATGACCTTAATTAGCAGATTGTCCCAACAGGCGAATAATCTTCTGGAAGCGAATATTGAGACCTTAGAGGTGCTTGGGAGCGCGATTGCCAAACGGGACAGTGACACGGATATCCACAATTATCGCGTCACGATCTATTCGGTCAGATTGGCCGAGGCGATGGGCCTTGAGCAACGTTTGATTCCTACACTTATAAAAGGTGCTTTTCTTCACGATGTCGGTAAAATTGGAATTTCCGATAACATTCTTTTGAAACCGGGTAAGCTGACAGATGAAGAATTTGAATTCATGAAACACCATGTAAATTACGGCATGGAAATCGTTGAGAGATCCACCTGGCTGAAAGATGCAACAGATGTTGTGAAATATCATCACGAAAAATTTACAGGTGGCGGATATCCCTATGGGCTCAAAGACGATTCCATCCCTATTATTGCAAGAATCTTCGCCATTGCAGATGTCTTTGATGCAATCACCTCAAAACGCCCCTATAAACCACCCATACCCTTTGATGAAGCAATGGACATTATAGCTGAGGGTCGTGGGACTCATTTTGATCCCTCTCTTGTGGACACGTTCAATACGATTGCAAAATCACTTTATGAAAAAATATCTGCCACTCCAGACGAGGCGTTGCGCGAGAATCTTGAATCCATAACACGACAATATTGCTCTGAAGAGATGTATCATCATAAACCATACACTGACAGTCATCGCTGAATTGAACCTGGTTGA
This sequence comes from Desulfocicer niacini, assembly GCF_054657595.1. Classification (NCBI taxonomy): domain Bacteria; kingdom Pseudomonadati; phylum Thermodesulfobacteriota; class Desulfobacteria; order Desulfobacterales; family Desulfobacteraceae; genus Desulfocicer; species Desulfocicer niacini. The sequence goes on along the minus strand of NZ_BAAHYK010000092.1, from coordinate 5,772 downwards.
TAAGATGCAAATACTATAACGCTTTTCAAAACACTTCAACTCTCATTATATTGCTTTTATTATGCTTAAAAAAAAGGGTGTAAAATAGATATTTTACACCCTAGAAGTTTACAACTTTAATGCTGGTAATGGTCAGAACGGTTAAGGTTACCGAATGAATGTAAACTTAACATTAATGTTATAATTATAGCTATTTGCAGAAATAATCTATTTAATCATCCTTTTTTACAAATCTCAGTGCCGCCCGAAGATAGCGGTGGCTGTCAAGACACCCTGTCCCTTTCTGGACCACCAGGAGCATTGCCTGATCTATGCTTTGCGTCCCTTTTCCTGCCGGGCCTATCATTCCACTGATATTGAGGTGTGCCAGGAGGGCCATGACCGGGGATGTGAAATCCAGGTGCCCTGTTATCCTCTGTTTCGGGGCTGCACTGACATGTATTCCTCTGTGTTTATCAAGGTAATGGCAGACCGGGGCTTTGCGTCCTTTCAGGTGGGCTTTGTCAAGGGGCTGGAGGTTCTGTTCTCGGACGAGACTGCCCAGGACCGGTGGCTTGATCATGAAGATGCATTTTCTGCGGCCCGGTTGGGGTGATTATCTTCCAGGGATTTGTGCCTGGATAAAATCATTGATGAGCTGGCCAGCCAGGCTGAATGAGGCCGGGGTTTTGGGCAGGTTATCAGCCCTGAACCATCCTGCCTCAAGGATTTCCTTTGGATCAATGACAATGTCACCTGCGGCATATTCAGCTGTAAATCCGATCATGAGGCTGTCAGGAAAAGGCCAGGGCTGGCTCTTAACATAGCGCAGGTTCTTTACCTCTATTCTGGTTTCTTCAAACACCTCTCTTTTTACACAGGCTTCCAGAGTTTCTGCCGGGGATACGAATCCGGCCAATACGCTGAACATGTTTGTGTCCGGGAAGTTTACCCCCCTGGCCAGAAGAATTTCATCTTCCCGGGTCACGGCCATGATCACGGCAGGGGAGACCCGTGGATAAAAATGCAGATCACAGGAGGGGCAGATCCTGGCATGCTCCCCCTGGTCCGGGATGGTCGGGGCTGCACATTTACCGCAGAATAGAAAATTGATGTGCAGGTCCATGACCCCCCTGGCATGGGCAGCCATCTGTCTGGATATATCCTGTGCCTGTAAATAAAAGGCCCGAAGGCTGATTCGGGAATAATCGGCAGGGCAGTTATCAGATATCAGTTCTGCGCAATAGCAGGGTATGGTCTTGTATGTGCCAAAGAAAAAAGCCTCCCCCATGGGCAGGTCTGCTGCCTGTTTTAAGGTCAGGCAGGGGATGGTGACGGGATTGTTCTTTTCAACAATAAGGCTGTTTTTGTAAAACAGATAAAAATAGGCAGTGTCAGGTTGTTTTTCCGGGCCCATGGCCGATGCGATAAAATCCATGGTTCCAGGTATCACAGCCCCGGGGTTTTGTCCACGGTGGGTGCAAATTTCATCATTATGGCTGAGACCTTTATGGGGGGTACCGCTGGGGGGATCAGCCCGTCAAAAGGTGAAACTGTAAATCAGTGTCAGTATTATTGTGTATCCCACCAGGCCATAAAACCAGGCACTGGAAAATTTTGGGGTTCGCAGGGACGACAGGTTAAACCCTGCCATGACCATGAACATGGCATAGAGGATGATTGAAAAAATAATGGGGCTGAAAAATCCTTCAAACAGAAAAACAAAGGCAAAAATAATAATATTGTTGTCCAGTGCCAGCCCTTTGTAAGTTGAGCTGTCCACAAGGCCGAATACATTAAAATAACTCAGCCGTATGGCACTGGTACCAACAATCACAAAGGCGCCGGGCAGATACCATGCACTGAACTGTCCATAACTTAAAAGGAAAACAGCCGGGCAGATGCCAAAGCTCACCATATCGATCAACGAGTCCAGCTGCCCGCCAAACTCCCCCTGCTTTTTTGTTCTGCCGGTCATGCTTCGGGCGATAATGCCGTCTCCCCAGTCAAAGAGAACAGCCCAGATCATTGCGACCACGGCAATGGGAAATTGTTGTAAAATTGCGAAATATATTCCCAAAAGCGCAGAGAAGAGTCCGGCAAGGGAGCAGAGATTGGGAAGGTCTTTGGCAAACCAGAGCATGCTGGTTTGATGTGAGGGGTGGTCTGTGTTCATCTTAAACTCTCTATTTATACCCGAGGATAGATGCCATGGCATCCACCAGGTTGGTGTTTTCCTGTTCAGTCCGGGAGGCGATACGGATAAACCGATCCCCCTGGGGCATGGTTTTACCCTGACAGTGTTTGATATACATGTTGTGGTCAACGAATAATTTTTCTGTTAATTGGGGGGCATCCAGGCCTTGGTCGGGCAGTCGGCAGAAAATGAAATTTGCGTCTGGTTGATACACGGTTAGCCGTGAAAATGCCTTCAGGCCCTGGTAGAGTTTATCCCGGTCTTTTTTAACCTGGATGCAACTATTTATAAATTCCCCCTGGAAATTAGGCAGTATTCTTAGGAATTCTTCGGCAAATCCGTTGATATTCCAGATATGAACTCCTTGACGAACCGCATTGGCAAATCTCAGATTTGCTGTCACCAGATATCCGATTCGAATGCCGCAAATTCCATAGGCCTTGCTCATGCTTTTAAAAATGGTGACATTGGGGTATTTCTCAATCTCGTTTTCCATTGAAAATTGATCCGGGTCCCGGGTAAAATCAATAAAGGACTCATCAATGATCAGCTGGCAGTCATGGGGGGCCAGTTTTTCTGCCAGACGGACCAGATCCTGTTTGGGAACAGCCATGGAGGTCGGGTTGTTGGGGGTGACCACAACCGCAATGTCTGCATTTTCTTTAATGGCGCAAACTGCGAATTTGTCCACATCCAGGTTAAAGGATGGTGAGTCAAGGGGGAATTCTATGGCATGGCCCAAGGGGGCAGCATTTACATATTCATTAAATGAGGGTACCGGAACAATGAGCCTGTTTGCCATTTGCCCTGAGACGATTTTGATAAGCTCTGCCGCACCATTGCCCACAACAATGCGCTCGGCTGGTTGGTCAATAAGCCTGCCCACCAGGCTGGCCAGGACATCCTGGGCAACCGGGTAGTTCAGCACCAGATCATGGATCTTCTGTTTAAAGCGGGAAAACACTGCTTCCGGCGGGAAATAAAGGTTGTATAAATATGCATGGTCAATAAAATCATGGCGGTAATATCCGCCATGCTGACCTGATACATAGGTATACTTCTCCCCTGGGTTGCTATACTGAGGCTTGGGCATGGGGGCTTCCTTTTAATATTTTTTCCCGGACAGGCCGTCTGGTTTTTTGAAGATAAAGTGTGGTTAACAGTTTAAAGGGCATTCTGGCCTTTGACGGGAACAGACGCTCAGCAGATGCAAGATCTTCTGCCGTGTCAATCTCATACCAGGGTTTATGGTCAAAAAAGACAGCATCAAAGGATAAGGATTTTTCAACCACCAATTGCCTGAATACTTTTTCATAATAGTCATTTACCTGGCCTGCAAGAATACATTGATTCAGTTTCTCGATAACCTTATACCAGGAGGAAACAGACAGGCTATATATATTTACCGTCTTATACCGAGTCGGTCCGGAACCCTTTAACCCGTCACTGTGAAACGCATTAATTCTGTTGGCTCCGTTGATTGTGACGGTTGAACCGTTCAGCCAGGGTTCCATTTTGGCAATGGCGATCCTGTCAGGGTAAATCATCTCTTTCAATAATGAGGGGTCAAAAACAAGATCGCTTTCAACGAGCAAAAACGGTTCATTGATAATATCTCTGGCCATCCACAAGGAGTAAATATTATTGGTTGTTTTGTATAAGGGGCTGAAAACATAGTCAATGGTGAGATTCCCGGCCCGGGTTTCCAGAAAATTTCGAATACAGTCTTCCAGGTGACCGGTAACCACAACCAGTCGTTTGAAACCGTTTTGGTTCAGACTTTTGATCAGCCGTTCCAATATGGATATTTCATTCACAAGGGTTAGGCATTTGGGTGATTTTTTTGTGAGGGGAAGCAGGCGGCTTCCTGTGCCAGCTGCCAGGAGCAATGCCGTTGTTATGCGTTTGGGGGGATAGGGTTTCGGTTCTGATTTCATAGACCTCCTTCTATTAACAATTAATGGACTCAAAAAACCATCATCTATTTTGGAGATGAGATTTTTTGTACGACGGACAGGTCTTGTTAAAAAAGGCTTCTAACTTAGGGGGGCAAACCACATGTGAGAATCGGGATATACACCTTAAAGAAGGAAACGTTTGTGCATCTTGTGGATTTGCACAACTTCCAATAGGCTATAGGAATATCCTGTAAAGTCAAGGACCAAATATTAGATCTGTGTTAGCCGGCATTTAATAAAAATACCTTCAGGTACACCCCGGTTGGGTCATCACCTGAAATGCACAGCATATTTTTACCTTTAGTTTCACGGATGTGTTTTTCAAATGCATTGCAAAGCCTGTTCTAAAACGATAGACTCCAAGGATAGGGGTTTACCCAAGGCAGTGCACCGGCATCACAAATACCTGAAAATCAGTATTTCAAAATTTGGCGTGTCAAACTTAAAGGCGGCAACCTTTGCCTTCAACTGGGAATCATGCATGAATATTTTACACATATCAGACCTTCATTTCGGTCCAAGGCACTGGGATGGCAATGACAAAATTTTACTTAAAAAAATTAACTCATTTGACGCCGATATCGTCATCAATACAGGAGACAATACCACGGATGGACTGGAAGACGAATATGCCAAGGCCGGACGGTTTCTAAAATCCATTAAGTGTAAAAATGTTATCTCCATCATTGGTAACCATGACAAAAGAAATATGCGTTCCCATGAACTCTTCCGAAAATATATTTACAATCCCGATATTATTTACATCTCTAAAATGGAAAAAACAAAAAAGAAGCACCTTTTTTTGGACCGGGAAATAACCAAGGTCCGGGACAATTTCACAGACATTAATTTTATCAAACCCATTTCCATAAATAAAAAAAAGGTGTTGGTTATCAGCATTGATACCAATGAATTATACCGGGATGACGGATATGTTGAAAAAGAGGTCCTGGAAGCAGTTTCCAGAAAAATAAAGCAGACCGAATATGATCTGCCCCTGCTGTTGATTCACCATTCCCTTCTGGGCACAGATGAGTGCCCATTGGTAAACTCATCCTCTTTGATTGATTTTGTCCATGAACATAAAATTGGAATGGTTTTCTGCGGTCATACCCATGAACTGGAACTGATGCAGACCACAGACCTGTATTCCGGGCAGTCCTTTACCCAGTTTATGTGTGGTTCGCTCTCCTCTATCAATCATACCAACGATGACAACATGTTTTTGTTTTATGAAAATGTCGGAGGCCAGACCATGCACCTTTGCCTGATACGAATTTTTGAAAACCAGGGCAAGGTGGCGTTCAAAGAAGAAAGGGTCTTTTAAAGAATCGTGTGTTCCTGTCTAAACGTCTACTCCTGTTAAAAAGAATCTAACCAGTCAGTCCTAATGTGTTTATCTTCCAGGGCAAACACAAGTCAATCTGGTCCGGCTTTTTAGTTTCAAGAATTTTGGCTGTTTATGGTGATCGCTGCATTTTACCAGGGTTTGCCGAAACAAGGTAACTTACTGAAATCATTCATCCGGGCCTTTTACACGCGATCACCCTGATTTATCTCTCCCAAAAGATAGGAAGATGCTTTTAGTCAAGAAAAGTATGAAAAATTATTAAAGCGTTGAAATATGCACTCAACCAC
>NZ_BAAHYK010000091.1:0-8789 GCF_054657595.1 Desulfocicer niacini | reverse complement strand
TGAAAAGAGTTCGCAGCAATAAAAGGGCACCCGGTATTGATAAAATGACGGTGAATCAATTGCCGGGCTACCTGAAACGCCATTGGCCGGACATCAGGGAACAATTGCACAATGGAGGATATAGACCGCAACCGGTTAAGAGGAAGGAAATTCCCAAACCTGGTGGAGGTGTAAGACTTCTGGGCATTCCCACTGTTCTGGATCGAATGACCCAGCAGGCAATCAGCGAGATATTATATCAAATATGGAATGATTCCTCCTGCCTATGTCTATCCAAAAAAATGCGGGCGACAAGGAACCTCTTGCGACGCAGAAATCATATTTCTTGTGAGCCTTCCCCTTAGAAATGCATTCAACTTCCGGAGCATGTAGGCTGTAGAGCTTGTTTTTTTAAGTAGCACCCTAACCGCTAAAAAAATTCTGCTTGACACCTACCGGAAGGGTCCCTTTATAAACTTGGGTTAGCAGCTTTCAATGATTTGTTGCCTGATATAATTTGGATGTCCGGTAAATTATTCCACAGTTCATCTTTAGATTTATATTGCCTCAATGCCTCAATTATTATTGGAAGAGGATCAGACAATATTTCCGGAAAATCAACTTCTCCATTTATTTGAGTTGAAAATGCCAATTGTTCTACCGGAGGTGTGAATTGTGCGTTTACACCTTCTTTATTTCCTCTCGGATCAATCCTATACCAGCCAAACTTAGAGAGATGAACAGCATTAAAACCATGCAAACAAAAAGGTGGACCATTATCATCCCGACTTAACCTTTGATAACAAAAACCAGATGGAATAGAGTTTGCTCTTAGCAGTGCGGTCAGCAAGTGACTTTTTGCATAGCAAATACCTGAGCCTGATCGTAATACCTCTGAAGCTGAACAAGATATCGTTTGAATTTTATAATCATCGATATGTTTGATTTTATCTCTCACCCATTCAAAACAGGCCCTTGCGATATCATTGAGATTCCCTTTACCAGATGCGAGTTCATTCGCTTTCGATATAATATCAGGATGCTGCCAATCAATTATTTCCGTTGATTTAAGATAATCTTCCATTAGGGCTGAAATCTCTCCTATATCCATGCTGCTAACGTTATGAATTTTATCCTCTGTCCCGTTTCCGCAAAAAGACATCTTCCGGTTTGAGAATAAAGTATGACACAAATTTTATCCGTCCCTGCGACAAGGGATGGTGGATAAAATCCTGTTGAACTTAACCTTGGTGTGTGTACCAAATATATATGGGGATTGTAAATAACTATCAGAAATGTAAAAAACAAAAATTGAGCAGAATTTTTAGAATATGCCTTTAATATGTTGTTCTTTATTTTTCAAGCGAGCAGGCTCTCTTTTCAAATCGAAAATCAATTTATTGTTCTATTTTGCCCTGCAGGCTGACAGCCGAGCAATCATAAAAGCGTTTATCCATTTTAAATTTTTTTATTTAGAAATTTTTATGAAGTGGTCCGGGGATGCAGGCTTAACGCATTAGCACCCCCGGATGTTTTCTTTATATTGTCAGGACATCCTTTATTGATACGGGTGACGCGTCTTTTGTCCCGGAAACTTTTGCGGACTTCGCCCATTGCGTAATATTGTTGGCGAAATGCACGTAAAGGCCGTCACTGTCATCCACCGGGATCCAGTATGAATCCAAAATGCCAATGGGGTCTTTGTGGAGTACCTGTCTTTGGGCTTTGCCCTGCTTGTGCATCAACGGGGCTTTGCACCCCTTGCACATCCGGTCTGTCCCGTTCAGGGAGAAGCAGTTGATGCCGGGTTCTATCCCAAGGCCCTGGGCCACTTTGTTCACGGCAACGATCTCATGTTTTTGGTTCAGCAGCAGGGCCACTTCCGGGTAGTTGCCCCACATCTGCCTAAACGCGTGGATAAAGTGTGTGTTTTGTTCTGCCATTTTAATTCTCCATTATTTAATAATTGATAAATTATCATTTCGGGTATATTATACCCTACAATGAAAGCATGATAGCATTAAGGTTCTGTACGGTCTTTCATTATTGGCTACAATTATTATCGAATCGGGTAAATTATTATGTACTGGAGCATGACGCTGGTTCTTAAGGAATCTTTAGGGTGGCATTCCCATGAAGTATATGAGTTGCTGTACTGCCGAAAAGGGCGGGGACATATCGTTTTTGACAATCAGGATATTCCATTTCAGAACGGTCGCTTCATCCTCATCCTGCCGGAAAACAGGCATCGATTTCTTTTCGGACAGGATGAGTCGGCGGATTTAAAAATCCTTTGCCTTACGGCTGCGGATTCTGCCATTCACCTTTCCTCCACATTATCAAACTGTCTCAGAAATATTAAAAACACTCCGGTGGTTTTTTCCGACCATGAAGAAGACAGTGAGTTTTCAGCCCTTTTTGACAAAATCCCGGACGCGCTCGGAGAAACTGAAAAAAAGAACCTTGATATTATCTGGGGCAGAATCGGTCTTATCCTGGCCATTCATTTCAAAAACCAGGGATCAAGCGACATGGACAGCCAGGGGCGCCATGGAAACAAGGTGGATCGTATCTGCAGTTGGATAGATGACCATCTGGGAGAACATCTCACACTTGATATGATCGCATCCGAGTTTGGCATGTCCAGAAGTCTGCTTACCAGGGAATTTAGAAAAGTCACAAACATCAGTATTATTGAATACATGACCATGCGAAGGCTGCAGACAGCAGGGGCAATACTTTCGAAAACAGAAAAAAGTATTACGGAAGTCGCACTGGAAAGCGGGTTTTCAAGTATTGGGAACTTCTATAAAAAATTTAAAGCCTTATATGGCGTGACTCCGTTGGAATTCAAAAAACAACTTGATCTTCTAAGGTAGAGAGGGTGCTTTCATTCAGGCCCTCCTGGTAAAGGCAGAAGCCAGACTATAATTTGAAAGCTGGAAACAAGCTTGATGATGTAACAAATCATGGGTGGCTATTTTTCTCACTTACAGGCTTGGTATCGAACCAATCTGTATAAAGAGAAAACTATATGTGCCATTGTCCGATTTTAAATTCCTACTGATTCGATTTTTCTTGGGGAGTTCAATAATGGTATGATTGAACACTTTTTCTTAAATGATCCGGCCACAAGATATTGTGTCTGCCCGGAAACGCCACCAGTAAATTTAATAGATTGTTAAAGATTCTCCGTCTCCGTTTTGAAGCACAACGCCGCTAATCAGCCGCGCGGCTTTTTGCGTCGGCTGAATTAGTCTTGTTAGGGCTTTTAATTCCTGAGTAAATTGCAAAACAAACAATTAGTAATATGAAGCCACAAAAGACCTCATATATTGTTAAAAATTTTGGATACCAATGAGCAGGGCTGTAATCTCCATACCCAAGAGTGGTAATGGTTACACCACTAAAATACAATGCATCAGTTATTTTAATTGGGATGTTGGTGCCGGACCAAACCAATTTAGTTGCTGGTAGCAGTGCGTATAGTAGCGAAAAATTAAGTATCAACTCCAAGTAACTTTTTAATGAGAGCCTTACCCGGTCTTTGGCTTTTAATCCACTTTGTCCACTTTCAGGGTCATCCAATTTATCGAATGCATCGCGTAAGAATGCCCAGAATATTTCATTGCACCTCGACAGTAAAAAATATGACCATAAATAAATAGCAACATACGGAAGGGCAGTATTAAGACTTTTACCCTCCTGAGATGCCCAAAACTCTTGATATATGAAAACTCCGCCCACGCTTACCACCGACAAATAAAGATAGAGTGAGTTAAGAAACTCAATAACAGTAATTCTATCCCATTTTCTTTTTGCAAAATCGGCAATTACCCAAGTGGGAGATAGAAATGCAAAAATTTTCATAAGCCTTTTAATTACCTCGAATTTTGTGCCATAACAAGTTAATCTGCAGTTTCCGTTTATCTTTCATTTAACTTATCTAACGGTATAACATCCGAAAAGTAAGAATAACCAGATCTGCATAAATATTTAAAATTTCAATGATGAAATCATTAACATTATCTGCAAAGGCTTGCAAATTTTTCCTTCAATTTCGCACGTAGCTGACTAAGCACTAATGGTATCATGTGTCGTCGATAGGCCTGTCAATAAAGGACGTCACTTCTTTCTCCAGTGCTCAGGCCACTCACAATTCAGAAGGCGAGCTTTAGTTTTGGAAATGCTCTGGAGTTACAGGGAAAGTCGATGGTCGTCTTCCATTTGAAAAAGGGTCCTTTGTTTGGAGGTAGTCTTCACACCAAAATAATTCGGTTTGACCTTTCCGGCGCTCGTATCTCAAAAAGCAGCCGGGTTAATCGGCCGCAGGGGAGACCCGGTCTCGACCCAGGTTCTTGCTTTCATACAAAGCTCGGTCGGCCCGCTCCACCAGTTCGGCCGCTGTCGAACCGGAATCATTTGACTTGCGGCAGGCCACGCCTAAGCTCATGCTGACCCGTCCAAGTTCGTTGGCCGGATGTTCCAGAGAGGCGGAGGTGATAGCCTGTCTGACCCGCTCAGCCTGGCTGATGGCTTGGTCCAGGTCGGCATCGGGCAGCACTATGACAAACTCCTCACCTCCATAGCGGGCCACAAAATCGGTCGCCCGCTGGCAGGCCTCGCGAATCAATTTGGCCACCTCGACCAGACAAGCGTCGCCCGCCTGGTGGCCGAGCTGATCGTTGTACAACTTGAAATGGTCGATATCGCACATGATCACGCTGATGGGTTCGCCACTCCTGTTGGCGCTTTGGAATTCCCGTTCCAGAACGTTGTCGAAATAGCGGCGGTTGGGCAATCCGGTGAGCCCATCGTGCCGTGAAAGGGATTCCAGCTCCCGGTTGGCCCGGGCAAGTTCGGCGGTGCGCTTGGAAACCTGGTCTTCCAAACGCTCCTTTTCAGTCTCGTTCCTGAGTAATAATTCTTCCTGATAGGCGCTCTTTTGCTCCTGCAACAGCTTGATGCGGTAGGCCAGGGCCAGCGAGAAGACAATCATTTCCAGCAGGGAGCCGCCCAGAAAGGAATAGCGGGTAAAGAGATTGTAGGGCAACAGTCCCTGGTTCAGGGTCGACAAAATTGACACCCCGACAAAATACCAGATGGTTCCCATGAGGTAGTACTTTCCCATCTCAAAGCGCCGGTACGTGGCATGGATGGCCAGGAACAATTGTAGCAGCATCAATGGCATGGCCAAGATCACCAGGAACTTGTAGTAGGTGGTATCCAGAAAGACCATAATCGACAACAGTGCCATCAAACCGGCCAGACTCAGCAAAACCCTGTCCAATCGTGGCAAACGCTGGGCCGTCTTCAGGATTTCCCTGGTGAAAAGCAGCAAAGAGCTCTGAGCCAAGGTCGTGAAACCGCCGAAACGGTTGAAATCCTCTGCCGAAATACCAGCCAGCACGGCCAGGCCGCTGTAGCTTGTCACGAACAGGCCAAACAATGTTGCGTGGGCTACATAAAACAGGTAGACCCTTTCCCTGAGTGAAAAAAACAGGAATAGGTTGTATAAAAGCAGCGCCCCTAAGGCTCCCAGATAGAGGCTGTTCAAAATGTTCTGCAGACGATCCTGCCGGTGGAACTGATTTTTACTGGAGACTGTAATCCCAGACGTGGTCAGGTTGTATTCGGAATTTACCATCATATAGATGGTCTTGGTTTGACCCGGCTGAAGTTTCAACTCGAACATGGGAAGCCGACTGTCGACCTGTCGTTGCGATATAGGCACCACAAGACCGTTACGTTGTTGTTGCCAGACGCCGTTCTCCCGGGTGAAAAGGTCGGCATTCTGCATGTGAACTTCATCAAACCCGACAATGCGTATCACCGGTTTGTCTGTCCCATTTGCAAGACGGAAGCCCAACCAGATATTGGCACGCTCGGCAGGTATGACAAACCGCGAAGGGTGTATACGATCCTGGACAGGTAGAGCTGCCACTTGGTCGATGGTCAACGAACTGGTTTCATCCATTGTAATAAATACTGGAAAATCGACCAATGTTCGAGACAGCTCGCCCACCTGATAAACCGGCAGCTGTGCCTGGGAGGCCACAGGTAGGACAAAAAGCACAACACTCAGAATAAAAAGATATCGTGTGCATCGACGCATGGTGTCATTACTCCTCTGGATTTATATTAAGAGACTGTTTTTGAATCGCCCGGACGGTCCGGGTTGGCCAGCCAACTCACCCTTGGCCGTTTTTCACAGTAAGCATTTTTTTGCTCCTGATAACCAGTATCTTTATCTCTTACCATTGGGAGAAGTCAGTTTCAAAGATTTATTGCTATCACTGATATGCGTAGGTCTCTTATCTCTAAGAATCCAAGCCCGATTTATTTGAGTTGAGTCGTGTCCAAAAACAACCGGAATCACAGGGATAGTCCAAGGTCGTCTTCCACCCGAAAAATGGACCTTGCTTCTTAGGTAGTCCGCACCAGCCCTTTCAAGGTTGTACTAACACGGAATTGATATAGCACAAACTATTGAAATTATGGCCAATTTCAAACAAGATCAAATTCTGAGTAGTAAACCATGTCAACCTGCTGCTCATTTTATGCCGAAGTTGGCCCATCTGACACACGATGACATTACTATGAAACTTGGCAACGGCATTGAGAATCTCCTTTTTTGACGGCATTTTCAGGAGATTTTTCTCAAAATTGTCAAAAATGAGTTCTACCTTGAAAGGGCTGGGTAGTCCGCACCTCAAACAACTCAATTTGACCTGCCAAATACTCGGACCAGGCGGTCACCAATAACGAGTCTGTAGAAAAAGTAATTTTGAGAAGGTAGTGATTCTAAGTCTCGGTTACTTTTTCTGGTTTAAATGTTTATTTAACTTTCCAGTCGATATGACCAGTGTTTATTGCCAGATCATTCTTATTCTTTGTAATAGGCTCGATAGCCGGGGTACTTTCCCCCATGTTTATGTAACCTGGGGCAACCCATATCGATGTATCTTCTTTAAATTGTGAACCGCACAGAACAGCAGCCATTGGCAGTTCACTTTTATTTTACCTCTCAGGGTGAACCGGTCAAGCTTGAGCATATGCCGTATGTTGGCAAAGACAGGTTCCACTGTTCCAATCCTTTTTGAATACATCATTCTGCCGTAGGGCGAATCTATTTTCTGTTTCATTTTCTCCGTCGCCGTCCCCTGTGGAATCTTCCGACTGTGAAAAAAAGCGACCTGCCTTTGGGGTGTCTTATCGGGTTTTCGAAGACATTTAGATCTTATTTTACACGGACCACAGGCTGATTTTGGGCCTTGAAACCGGGTAACAAAGTTGCCTTTGGTATCAATGCCGTTACCGGTTCGATAAAGGCGCTTACCAGCAGGACACATACAAAATTTAAAGTTCGGATCAAAGTAAAAATCTTTGGTCGAAAACAGCCGGGTCTTTTTTTTTCTTAAACGTTCTTTCCAAGCCTGCTCTTTGTACCGGCCTGAGTTATCAAATCGGGGATCGCGTTTCCTAAAAAGGTTGTCAGCCACATAGGCGTCAATACCTTGTTCAGCCAGCATGTCCATATTCTTCATTGTGTGGAAGCCGCTGTCTGCCGTCAGTTTGCTTTCTTCAAAAACAGCTTTTTCCAGGTTTTCTTTTGTGCTGTCGAGCATGGGTTTTAATAAATCCTGCTCCGGCCCTTTGCCAAAAGCCTCGGCTGCCACAATAACCTGGTGTTTAGAATCTGCCATGGCAACGCCATTATACCCCTGGATCACGCCATTGGATGTTTTCATCTTTGCTGACTCATTATCCGTGATATTTGATTTGACAGGCTTGCCCCCTGATCCTGGCCTGTCATCATTGTTCTTTGTCCAGTCCTGTATTTTTTTGATCTGTTTTTGCAGCTTGGCGATGTACTGGGTATCTTTCTCTATGATAGCAACTCTATTCTCAGAATCGTCTATCTCTCTATGTTTTTTTAGGATGCGTTCAATGGCCCGTTCAGGTTTATCGGATTTCCGTTTAAAATCAGCCTTGGTTCCGCTCCATTCCTTGGATGCATTGGACGGTAGTTTACAACCATCCAATGCAAACATGTCCCTGCCGATCAATCCCATCTCATCGCAGACTAAAATGATCTCTTTAAACAGGGATGTGACCCGGTGATCCAGGTTGGATATGAAGTCTGCAATTGTTGTAAAATGGGGCCGGGTATTGGCTGACAGGGCCATAAAAATAATATTTTCTTCACAGCATTGGGCAATCTTCCTGCTGGAGGTGATGCCCCTTGAGTAGGCGAAAAGAATAATTTTTAATAGGATTTTTGGATCGTATGCAGGCGCTCCTGTTTCATCATTTTTATATCGATTGTCGAAGAAACTGATATCCAGTTCATTCTCAATCAGATGATTCAGAGAATATTCAAAGGTGCCCGGCAGGATCTGTTTATTAAAAAAGACTGGAAGGAAGACTCCTTGATCGTTTGAGTATTTTTTGTATTTGGCCATATACGTTTTTACTCCCAACAGTTCAGTGGCTTTTCTATATGCTTACAAGAAAAATCTAGCACAAAACCATCAGGATCTCCAGTGTTTTTAGGCTTTTTCTACAGCTTCAACAAAAGAAATCACCGCTATTTTTAACGATGGTCTGGGGCCACAAAGATAGACATAATGTGGGGTATTCGGTCCCCGGTAAAATCTCTGAAATGACAGATTTAACGTTATGAATTTTATCCTCCGTCCCGTCTCCGCAAAAAGGCACCTTCCGGCCTTGAGAATAAAAACGGACATGAATTTTCATCCGACGCTGAAACAAGGGATGGTGGATAAAATCCTGTTGAACTTAACCTT
>NZ_BAAHYK010000090.1:0-8979 GCF_054657595.1 Desulfocicer niacini | reverse complement strand
AGGATAGGCTCATGTTTAGCCAAGCTGTCATTGAAAAACTGGATTATTACGTCTATTTCCTTCAAGACCCAAGAACGGATGAAGTGTTCTATGTGGGAAAAGGAATTGGAAACCGAGTCTTTAACCATTGATGAATCAATGGATGCTCGTAGGATGAGGGAAAAAATAAAGGATTATTCCGAATGGGCACCATACCAGCATGGATTTGAAACACATCTTCGAGCGCTTGTTGCATCCTGGGGAAATGCAAAAAAAATGACAAAGAACATTGAAAACCCCTATCCTGCTTTTTTCGTGCAAGAGTACGATCCTTTTGTTGACAATAGCACCTTACTATCTTAATCCTTGTTGTAAAGGTTAAATATTAATTTTTATATATGAATATAGGTTTGTTTGATTTGATCCAAGTATTTGATTTTTTTGCAGGATGTGGCGGGACAAGCAAGGGCTTTGAGATGGCCGGGTGCAATATTGTTTTTGCATTAGATAATAATTTGGATGCCACACTTACTTTTAAAAAAAATTTTCCCGATACGACAGTATTCAATAAAGATATCAACAAGATTAAAACAGAGGAAATTGAACCTCTGGTTTCAGGATGTAAAGGGAAGCCATTATTGTTCTGTGGATGTGCTCCTTGTCAGCCATTTACAAAACAAAAAACTACAAAAAAAAACGGGGACGATAGAATACAGTTATTGTCTGAATTTCAGCGATTTGTTGAGGCTTTTAAACCTCAATATGTTTTCGTTGAAAATGTACCGGGAATGCAAAAAAGAGTTTTTCAAAGCACCCCCTTCAAAACTTTTGTGAATTGTTTAGAAAAGAATGGATATTCATATGAATTTAAAGTCATCCAATCTCAGGATTATGGTATCCCTCAACAAAGGAAGCGATTAGTTTTAGTTGCATGTAAGACAAACCAAATTTCAATCCCTGAAAAAATTTGTGATCCATCTAAAGGTTTAAAGAATTATTCAACCGTAAGAGAATGGATTGAGGATCTTCCCCCCATAAAAGCCGGAGAAGAACACCCGGTAGTTCCTAATCACAGATCCGCTCAATTAGCAGAGATAAATATAGAACGAATCAAATCTACTCCGGAAGGCGGTAATAGACTGAATTGGCCTAAGCCTCTTTGGCTGGATTGTCATAAAAACGGATATAAAGGCCATACGGATGTTTATGGTAGAATGAAATGGGATGAGCCTGCAACCGGGTTGACAACAAGATGTATCAGTCTTTCAAATGGTCGGTTTGGGCACCCGGAACAAAATCGGGCTATCAGTGTCCGCGAAGCAGCATGTCTCCAGACATTTCCACGGGATTTTATTTTCCGTGGAAATCTTAATTCGATGGCAAGACAAATCGGTAATGCCGTACCTGTAAAATTAGCGGAAGTATTTGGAAGGTACATGATCAACCACCATAGGAATTTGAATGGCAAAATTTAAAACTAGAGCTCGAACCGTTGATCTTCTTGGCAGACAACAAATAGCCGGTATTCCGACAGCTATTAGTGAACTGTTCAAAAATGCCCATGATGCTTATGCCGACAATGCGTTGGTTGATTATTTTCGATCCGATGGACTTTTTGTTTTACGTGATGATGGCGTTGGAATGACTAAATCGGATTTTGAGAATCGATGGCTCACAATTGGTACAGAAAGTAAGGTCAAAGAGCAGTCGGGAATGGAGCCCCCCTATTCGCCCAAAGACAAACCTGAAAGAGTTACGATGGGGGAAAAAGGGATTGGACGTCTTGCCATTGGAGTAATTGGAAATCAAGTCCTTATATTAACACGTGCTGAAAGAGATGGCGTGCTCGATGATCTTGTAGCAGCCTTCATTAATTGGGATCTTTTTGAAGTCCCCGGGATTGATATCGATGACATCGAAATCCCAATTAAAACCTTTCCGGGTGGAACACTCCCGGATGTGGATGATGTCAATTCCATGGTTGAGATTGTCCGTCAAAATATAGATACATTGGCATCTAAAATAAATGATGACATTCGGAATAAGATTATCAAAAATCTCGATGCTTTTATTGTTGATCCAGACGACCTGGAATCCTTTGCAACAGGCCCGACACTCAAAGGAGACGGTCATGGGACACATTTTTATATCCTTCCTTCTAATGATACTATTGACCTGGATATAGATGAAGATCGCCGGAAAAATGATGATCCCATATTTACCAAATTTTTACTGGGATTTTCCGATACCATGACGACTACTGAAACTCCACTTTTAAAAACGGAATTTAGGGATTGGAAAACCGATGCACCTGGTGATTTTGTCGAACTAATTGGTCCAGGCGAATTCGTTACACATGAAGAATTCGATATGGCTGATCACCATATAGAAGGTAAGTTTGATGAATATGGACAGTTCGATGGAACGGTAACGGTATACGGACAAGAACCGATTAAGCATGTCGTTTCATGGACAAAGTCAAGAGGTAGGGAAACATTGTGTGGACCTTTCTCGTTTAAGTTAGCTCATATTCAAGCAGCTCCAAAAGACAGTTCCCTCTCTCCAGATGATTATGCACGAGTCAATTCAAAATTAAAACGTATGGGTGGGGTTTACGTCTATCGAGATGGGATTCGGGTGCTTCCGTATGGAAATCATGATCATGATTTTTTAGATATTGAAAAAAATAGAACAAAAAGTGCCAGTTATTATTTTTGGTCCCACCGAAAAATGGCTGGTGCAATTAGTATATCTCATAAAAATAAAAATTTGGTCGAAAAAGCAGGTCGAGAAGGTTTTCAGCAGAATAACGCATATCGACAGTTTTGCGATATATTAAAAAATTTCCTTATCCAAATAGCTGCGGATTTTTTCCGTGAAGGTGGAATTAAGGCAGAGGATTTTATCCAAGTTCGGGATGAATTAAACAAACAAGATGCTGCTCTGAAGAAAAAAGAGAAGCAATCAAAAACAAAAAGAAAAAATTTTTCAGATGATCTGAATACATTCTTTTCGAAAACAGAATCTTTGGACCATGAGGATGGGGCTAATGTAATCATAGAAAGCATCCATGATGCTCTTAAAAAGGCCAAAGATCTTGAGACTCCGGATCAGGCGGCAAATCTTCTTATCAGAGCCGAGAATTTTGCTAACAATGAACTTGAAAAACTGCGCTCAGATTTTTCTGTAACAAAACCAAGAGGTGTAGGGCTAACAAAACAACTGGATAGGGATTGGAAAGCTTATCTATCGGAGCGAGAGCGATTGGAAGAGCAATATTTCAAACCTACAGTAAAAGAGATATCCGAAATAATAGGCGCGTCTGCAAAACAAGCAAGAATATACGTTGATCAAAGGAAAAGGCTCGAAATTCTGATAAAACAAACGAGTGAAAAGTCTTTTAAAAAGGTTCAATCCAAAGCGAACGAAACAAAAACGTCTTTAAAAAATACTGAACAAAATGTTCAAGATCTTGTAAAAAATAGTCTTTCCGAAATTCAGGATTTAATTACACAAATTGAAATAGATTTTAATCGCACAAATATAGAGAAAATGGACGGTGTTTCAATTGACGATTTTAAAATTTCAATTGAATCAAGATTGAATAAAGCGGCTGAAAGCCATGAGGAAGTCCTTGAAAGTGTTAAACAGCAATTGGACATAATTCAGCTTTCAAGAGACGAAAAAGGGTTTCTGATTTCACAAAGCGATATGCTAGCCGCTCAAGAAAACCAACTACTTGCATTACAAGAGAATGCGGATGCAGATTTGGAATTAACCCAATTGGGAATGGCCGTTGATATTATTAATCATGAATTTACCAGTAGCATTCAGACTGTTAGAAAAAACGTATCTATGCTTAAAAGCTGGGCAGATGTGAACGAGGATTTAAAGCCACTATACCAAAATATCAGAACTAGTTTCGAACATCTTGACGGCTATCTCACATTATTCACACCATTAAATCGGCGCTTGTACAGAAAAAAAGTGGATATATCCGGAAAAAGAATCGCTAAATTTTTATACAATCTGTTTGAAGAAAGATTAAAAAGGCATGGTGTTGATCTGACCGTTACTGAAACATTTAGTGCTCTTACGATACAAAGCTATCCGTCCACTTTTTATCCTGTATTCGTTAATTTGATTGATAATGCCATTTTCTGGATGAGAGATCAAAGCTCAAGTAAGACGATTACACTCGATGCAAAGAAGGATGCTTTTATCATTCAAGATACAGGTCCCGGAATTCCTGCAAGAGATCACCATGCAATTTTTGAAAAAGGTTTTTCGAGGAAACCGGGGGGAAGAGGTCTTGGGTTATTCATTTCAAAAGATATCCTTAGAAAAGTTGATTACGAAATAATCATTGTTCCAGAGTATCAAAATGGCTCTTGTTTCAAAATTCAACCATTACAACTCTAATTCTTAGAAGGGAAAATCACGGTGACTGAAACCACCTTTTTTAACCATTCAAAAAATATTATCCAAGAATTTTTATCAACTGCTATAATCTTTGACGACCAAGCGAGTTTTGGAGATTTCAACACTAGTCAGCCAAAAACTGTTGTCTCCCCGACTACGCGCAAGAAAAAAGCTCAAGAAAAAGTAGATGAAAAAAACAAAGACGCCACAGGCTTCGAAAAAGAAGAAGCATTAACACTTTCTCACGATTTAAATGCAAAGAAAGTCATAAATAGTTTTGCAGAAAAGGGTATTCTGTGTTCAGTTATCAAGCCGGAGGAAGATGAACTTGAGACGCTTCATGAAACTGCGACTCTGTTAAGTGAGAAAGCCGATCTAATTATTTTCGACTGGGAATTAAGTCAAACGTCTGGAAAAACAGCCCTACCATTAGTCAAAAGGACAATAACACATTTCAATAACAGATCGCCTCAACAGCTTCGCCTTATAGCGATTTATACAGGCACAACAAATATTAACAAAGTTTTTTCTCAGATTAGAGATGAATTAAGCAAGGATGATTTTCAGATTGAAGATCATGGTGATAATTGTTGTCAAATTGATGCTTGTCGTCTGTTAGTTTTTGCTAAAAAGGCCGCGAAGACAGCAGAAGGTGTGATAAAGGTTTCCTTTGAAGGTTTAGCAGACTTTTTAGTAAACGAATATACTAAAATGACAAAAGGGATATTGTCAAATGTTGTGATGCAAAGTTTTTCTGTAATCAAGAAAAACACGCACCAGGTATTAAAAAAATTTTCCGGTATGGATTACCCTTTTTTAACGCATAGGACTTGTCTTCCAAGTCCTGAGGAAGCCGAGGATCAAATCTCAACACTTATATCCGAAGAGATTCAGTCCTTACTTGAAGAATATAATGTCGGGAAAAAATCGGATTTAAATGCATTGCAATATTTTTTTGATGAAAAACCCGAAGATATTAGCTATTCGATAAAACCTTTAAATGAAAAAAAGAACGATCTTTTAAATAATGACCACATTCTATCATGGTTAGAAAAAGGAATTCCCCCAAACGATGGCGTTCACCCTGCATTCCTATCAAAGAAGGAAATAGATAAATTATTTCAGCATCTTACAATGATAATGTCGGGTAAAAAAGGAGAAAATTTTGATTTAAAATATGCGGCACTGACAACGTTAAGATCTAAATATTCAGAGAATCAACCATACTTGACTTTAGGCACTGTAATAAAAGAGTTATCTCAAGAAACGTATTGGGTCTGTATACAACCTGGTTGTGACAGTGTGAGATTATCGGGTGATGTATCTTTCCCATTTTTGCCTGTCAGTGAGGAGGGGGCAATCCAATGTGTCATTCCAAATAATCCAAATGATTCCGATTCGTTTGTTAGAAAAAAAATATCTATCAAATTTTCTGACTGCCAAAAAATTATATTTACTGCTGATCCTATGTCTAAAAATATTAAATCAATGAAAGAAGCTGATGGGTTCTGTTTTGAAGATATAGCCAACAATAGATTTCAATTTATTTGTGAGTTAAAACCATTATATGGGCAGAGATTGTCTAATAAATTTGCGGCCAATATATCCAGAGTTGCTACGAATAATTCAGAATGGTTGAGGCGATGTGAAGAAAAAAAGCTCTGATCATGGCTGATTTTATGACCACAGCCCAACGAAGCAGGGCAATGTCAAAAGTTACCGGAAAAAATACAAAACCGGAGATGAAAATCAGATCAGGACTGCATCGTGAAGGATTTAGATTCAGGTTGAATGATAAGAAGCTGCCGGGAAAACCTGATATAGTCCTGCGTAAATACTCTAAAATCATATTTGTCCACGGCTGTTTCTGGCATCATCATATCAACTGTTCAAGGTCTAAGATGCCACAGACCCGGAAAGAATTCTGGGAAAATAAGATCAGGAACAATGTCATCCGCGATCAAGAGAATATAAGAAGATTAAAAAATATGGGGTGGTACGTAGCAATTGTTTGGGAGTGTGCCACAAAAAACCAGAAGAATCTTATAAATACGATTGATGCACTTAACAGATGGATAAAAAAAGGGCAATCCTGCATAGAAATTCCTGAACAATAAAAATGGCGCATCATCCACACCCCACCCTAACAACAAAAATGCTACGGACTGCGCCGTATATTTTTCGTGTTAGACAAGCAAGGTACTTTTATTAAACATGAATACCGACAATAGCATTCTGTTAAAATATGTTGGAGAGAACGGAGATGAGGCAGAAATAATACCATCTTTTTTCGAACCATTAGGTTTCGAGGAAATGTTCTCTGATGACAAATTGTATGAAGTTATAGCGAAGGTGAAGTCTGGGAATGGAAAAATTAACGATAAGATAATTGATCAAGACAGTACATGTTCATTTTCTATTCATTTTCATTCTGATATCTCTATATATGTACTGGTTCCTGACGGGTGGTTGCCAATAACTTTTCTTAATAAAAACTTTCTTGTACCGGATAGAAACTTTCTTTCATCTATCATCCAAATAAGAGCTAACAATTTAAAATCCAATACTAAGTCTACCAAATGGTGGTTAGATTTTCACAAAAAATCAGACATTGTTATTAATCCTATTTTGTATGCGTTTGAGGGAAATAAAAGAAGGAAACCAACGTATGATGAATTTCGTGAATCCTTCAATAAGGCAGTCAATGAGCTGACCGAATACTTTCCAAATGCAAAAATAATTTCGTCAAAAACCGAAGAATTTTACAAAGCTTCTTATTCTATTCTTGATGAAATGACAGTCTCCCAAGAAGATGATATCAATTTTTTAATAAAAGCTGCCCCTTTAGTTGCTTCGCCCTATTCAGACAAGCAATTAAATGAAGCTCAAGATACTATAGACAAAATAGCTATGGAACATAATTGTTTGGGTGGGTCATTTCTATATTTTCTTGTTATATCGTGTCTTTATGAAATGAATGACAATTCTATTTATAAAGCTGCTCGAAAGGTTTTAAAGCCCAAAGTAAATTATTCAAAAGAAGACGCTTATAATACAATATCAGATATAAATGCTTTGATTTTGTTTGTTCAATCTTTGTCAATTTTCAAATCACCTTTTCCTATTTGCACATGCGATAAGGCGTTGGCCGCTTTTTGGGTAGGCCTTAACCCCATAAAGCTTAATAGGGCAAATAAAAAGATAGAAGTTGAACTACCATTCAACAAATGTTTGTTTCCGCGGCTTAATATAGAGCAAAGGACAAATCTTGCAAAGAATATAAAAAATAAAAAAAGTGTCTAACAGGCGGGTGAAGCGGACAGCAAGGGTCTCCTTTTTTTTAAGATTGAAAAAACTTTTAAATGATGTGCTTTCAATGAACTTTATTGGAAACCCTTGCTGCTCGTTACCCAAGCGTTATGTTTGCAATAGATTATACAAAACACACAAAAGAGACGTTGTAGGTGAAATTGTAATGTATTCAGTCATTATATATGGGTTTCCAACTTACTTGATCTTTTTTGAACTTTTAGTAAGAAGTTTTTCTGGTTTTGATACAAGTGCTTTTATTGGACCAACTCTGGGAGCTGCTGGTTTAGGTTTTTTGATGTCTGTCATCCAGCCAAAACCAGTTATGCTAACCGATGAGCAAAGAATATTTACACAACAAAATGGCGTGGTAATTAGAAATCCGAACGATGAACGTATCATAAGCATAGCCTGGGTTTTTATTTTTATTGGCGTTTTACTTTGGTATTGTTCTTGTCTGGTATCTCTCAAGTACCCAACCATTTCTTTTTCAATTTTTCCAGTTCATTTAATTATTGGCCTAATCAATTATTTAATTGGGATTATTCTCAGTGTTTTCAAGGATAAAGTATGAGTGAATGGTTAATAGAAAACAAAGAGTGGATTTTCAGTGGTATTGGAGTGGCAATACTTTCTATCGTTGTCAGTTTGATTCTTCGATTAATTAAATCAACTAAAGAATCATCAAAAGGTAATTATAATATCACTCAAGTTCATGGCAGTAGTAACGTAAATATAAATGTAAATAGTTCAGAAATAGGAAGCTTCATAAATAAAAGCACCAATGAAAATAGCTTTGAAAAAGTTGTCGCCACTATTGAAGTCCCTAAGGCAGGGCAAGTTTTGGAGAGAAAAATTTTCTGTTCAGGTACAATAGATAATTATAGCTTGACTACAAAAATATGGTTGATCGTAGAAGTCGATGGGTTATTTTGGCCTAAGCAAGCTATGATTGATATCGACAAAGAAGGCTATTGGAATGCAAAAATATACGAAGGTGGTTCACTTGAAGAATTTTCTATTGCCATTATTACAGTAACCAATGAAATGAATGCTATAATCGAGCAATGGTTAGAAAAGTGTAGTCGCACAGGTGATTATCCAGGGTTAACATATACCAATGGTATTCGTAAAATCTGTTCAGCAGATAATTTAAAATTAAAATAGGGTCGCATAATAAGGCTACTGCAGCCGACGCAAAAAGCCGCGCGGCGTTGGCATCTAAAGTAGAGAGGGTACATGAAATTCATTCAGATCTTAATTTTAATA
>NZ_BAAHYK010000089.1:0-9050 GCF_054657595.1 Desulfocicer niacini | reverse complement strand
TGGCAATTTCTGGTAAACATGACTTAAGGACTCCTTGTGTGTGGTTTGTGTTTGAATTCAGTAGCTTACATATACCAGCATTTGGAGTCCTTTTCTATATAAAGTATCAAATTTTAAGGGGTTTTATTCGTTAAAACTCCCTGCTTTAGGGTGCGAAACTTGAGTATTAACATTCTTTTCTTGACAGGGTATTCAGTTTATTCAGTTCCTCACGACGTAATTCCCGTTTCAGAATTTTTCCGGTGGCACTAATGGGAATCTCGTTGCGGAATTCCAACGCGCGAAGTTTCTTGTAGGGGGTCACCTGCTTATTTACGAAAGCCATCAAGGCTTCCTCCGTAATCTCTGCCCCCGGCTGCCTGACCACGAACGCTTTGGGCAGATCGCCCAGGTTGACGTCCGGGATGCCGATGACGGTACAGTTTCTCACCCCCGAATGCTGAAACAAAAGCTCTTCCAACTCTCTCGGGTATACATTATAACCTTTATAAATAAGCATATCCTTTTTCCGATCCACAATGCTCAGGTAACCGTTTTCATCCAACTTGCCCAAATCGCCGGTGGAAAGCCAGCCGTTTCGGATCACCTGGCTGGTTTCTTCGGGCCGATTGTAATACCCCTTCATTATCTGGGGACCTTTTACCCATATTTCTCCTTCCTCACCCACTTCCACCTCATGATCATCGCCGCTTAGATCCATGAGCTTGATTTCGGTATCGTACATGGGAATCCCCACGCTGCCAACTTTGCGCAGGCCCGAGGTGTTGCCAGGGTTACAAACGACCCCCATCACCGCTTCCGTGAGTCCATAGGCTTCCAGCACCACCGCATTGGGAAAAGCATCCCGAAGACCGTGAAGCGCCTCCACCGAAAGTGGGGCAGCCCCGGAAATGAGCCGTTTAACCGTACTCAGATCCCGCTTCTTAATATTCGGTGAGTTTAGAAACCCCATGAACATTGGAGGGGCTCCGCCGATGTAAGTGGCTCCATATTTTTCTATATCGTTCAGGAAGGCTTCCGGATTAAAGCGCTTGTGAAGAATAATGGTATAAGCCCGGGTAATCATATTGTTTAGGAACTGGATACTGCCCATAGCATGAAACCAGGGCACTACGTTGATGGTGACCCCCCTTCCCTCGTCCTGGATAAATTCCCAATTTCCGTTGGGCGGATTCGGGTACATCTCTTCGAAGTGAAGAATACCGTCCTGGAGCACCGGTTTTCCACTCATTTCCCAGAGTACCGTTATCAACACCTCGGCGACCACATTGTAATGGGTCAGCATCACACCTTTGCTCAGACCGGTGGTTCCACCAGTGTACGCCAGATGGGCCAAATCTTTTTTAGGATCTATAGATACTTGGGGAGGCTGGGGCGGATAATCAATCATAAGCTGCATAAAGCTGATAAATGAATCACCCCATGGAGTGGTGTCCATGGGCCGGCGGCTGATCGCCTCCTCATCACTGGTGAGAAACAGATGCTCCAGCTTGGTTCTATCTTTCACCGCCATGATGGAGGCGGCAAAATCGCTATAGGTGAGCACTGCCTTGGCTCCACAATCATTGAGCTGATGGGCCAGCTCCCGCTCGCTAAGCAGTGGATTGGTGGGACTGAAAGTGGCTCCGGAAAGCAGGATACCATAATAAGCCATAACAAATTGAGGGCTGTTAGTCAGATGCAGGGACACCACATCTTTCTTGCCGATGCCTGAATCTGCCAATGCAGCGGCGAACCTCTGTGCCCCTTCCCAAAGCTCCTGATAGGTGTAGCTTGCACCTTCAAAAATAAGAGCGGTCATGTGGGGATATTTGGTGGCCGTGGTGCGCAGAAAAACATCCACGGTGACTTCCGGATACGTCAAAGAGAACGGCTGACCTTTGGGCCAGTTTTTATGCCAAATCTTCTTTTCCATTGATAGTCTCCTTACAGGTCAAACAGTTTTTCTAAAGCCATTTAAGGAAAAGAATATACCCAGGCTTATCATCCGTATCCAAGTTGATTTTTTTATGCATAGAAGGCGAAAAAACCGACATGGAAAACGGATAAAACGGCAGTATATTCTGCGATAGAAATGGCCTAAAAATCAACTTGAAAATAAATTCCGTATATTATCGTATCTCCCAAATCCAGGTTGGCAGAATTGTCAGAATACTCCTTCTCTCCCCAATCAACGTATTCAAAGGTGGGCATAAGGGTTATGCCTTTCTGGAATACGTTTTTAAAAGGCAGACTGAAGGTAACCGTCGTCAATTTTCGTGTAAAGCCTGGGCTACCGGTAACAGAAGGCACCTCTGCTTCACGCATTCCACATTCCAATACGGCTCTGGCATTTTCCATGAATTTATAATACATTTGTGTGTAAAAACCCCAATTAATATCAGTATCCTTTACATTGTCTTTGACGGCATCATATACTGGATTTTCAAAGGCATAATGGGGACTGGAGGCAAACACATTGGGATTTTTTGCACCCCAAAAATTTAATCCACCACCGAATTTGTTTACATCTATAGTGGCTCCGATTCCATAAACCATACCATTGACATCATAGTCCTCTCCTGACGTTGAAGTTATGGTATACTGATTATATCCGCCAAACGCTTTAAACTGAAACGGACCCGATTTTTCGGAAAAATAGGTTGCTCTGAAACCCGGAATAGAGGTCTCTTTTTTGGCATTGGTAAGGCCGTTGACATCGCCTGAAGTATTGGGTTTTGTCAGTCCTATTGTGACCTTACCGACATTCTTTACCGTGGATGACCATGTAAGCTGTTCCAGGCGCAGTCCCATGTGGATATCCGTCAAGGGGCCACCAACACCGCCAAAAACAAGAGAGGATGATTTCACTGTGGCAAAGAAAAGCGGGTCCCAGGTATGACCAATGACAAAATTTCCTATTGGGGATTTATAGCCTGCATACCAGTGTCTGTAGATGCTTCCCGATACTGGCCTTATCTCAACCTTTCCGGTTATCCCTCCCATTTTGAAATTACAGCCAAAACGGCTAAGATATCTTTCCATTTCAAAGCTTGTGTAGTTGTAATCATCGTCGGTGGATGCAAGCCCGCCGTAAGAGCTGAACAACGAATAGGGGATATTGGCTGTCTCACTTGAATGGGAGACGGATAAGGTTTGAAATCTTACGCTGCCGTATAGATCAACATTCATGTTTTGCGTTACATCTAAAGAAACCCCAAAAGAAATGCAAGGAGTGACCAAAATCATTAATACGGTAAAAATCAAAACTATTCTTTGGATCATGTAGTCTCCTATTTTGGACGTTCTCCAATGCTGTTTTATTTCTTACGGGCTTTTTCCAGGCGTTTTACGCAGAATACCTGGAGCGTCCCGAGCGCATATGGCATTGTCAGAACATCTTTATTTTAATCATATGTGGTGATCGGTTTTTGTTGATATTCGTTAGGTCCGGCTTCGGGACAAATTCACCTGTCATCAGCAGGCCTTATGGTTTTTTCTGTGGCATCGGAGATACCTGCTCTTGAGAGGATTAAAAGTAAATTAACGCCAATCCGCCGGAGAGAAGAATAGTGAAAATGATTCGCTGAAGCCATATGACAATCAGTTCGAATACCTTTACCGGGATATCCGTGGAAAGAATGCAGGGAACAAACCCAGCGATAAAAATTATTCCGGAAACACAAATGTTGCCGATAACAAATTTGGTTTGAATGGCCACACCTTCAGCCCCTCCTAAAACGGCAGGTATCATTATGTCTAAAAAGGAGATCCCGGCGGCATTCATAGCCACCGCTATATCAGGTATATTGACCAGCTTGAAAAACGGATAAAAAACATATCCCAAATATTGAAAAAAGGGAGTATTTTGATTGATGATGATACCAAATGAAGTGAAAAACATGCCGCCGCACACCAATGCCATAATGATAAGCATGCTCTCCTTGAAAATAAAACCCAACCGAACAAATATCGATTCTGCCTTTTCCGCCACCTCAATTCCTTCAATAAATGCATTTTTAAACAAAGCCGTATGATAAATTTTTTCCGGTTGTGGAGTTACACCAGGAAAGGTGGTATCAGGCTTGGTGGCAAGGGGCCAGATACGGACGGTAAAAAAAGTCGTGGCAGCCGTAACCAGAAATGCAGACCAAAAATAAAAATTCCAATGCTCCATAAGTTTCAGTACATTGGCCAAGACCATTAAAAACGCAACCGATACCGTACAAAAACCCGTACCGATGATAGCCGCTTCTTTTTCAGTAAGTTTACCCTCCTTATACATGGTATCTACGGCAATATGACCGATGGAGAAATTTCCTAAAAAAGCGCTGACCGCAATAACGGCAGAACGTCCCGGTGTTTTAAAGGCAGGTCTCATAATGGGCCTTGCCAGCACGCCAACAAAATCAATGAACCCATAATCGAGCAAAAAGGGTAAAAAAATTGCAGCGACAATAACTGTAATGGAAAGCGGAATTAAAAGTTTGTTCAATACAAAAGGACCGACGTTTGCTTGTAAGAGCTGGGGGGGACCAAAACCAAACACAACGCACACGATCAATACGGCACCAATTATTTTTGCAATGGACAATAAGCTGTTTACAATACCTTTAAAAAATCTTTCTTTTCTTTTAAAAACATCAAGAACACAAAGCACTGCCAAGATCACGACATAATAAGGCAATATGGGCTTGGAAATATCTTTTATAAAATCATTCAAGTGATTTGCAAGAAATGTATCTTTTTCGCCTATTTTAAAAGTTATAAAGAATGAAAATATTCCAATGGCACTCATAATGAAAAATTTTGCAACGCTATAATATCTTGGCATATCTTTTACCGCGACGTTTTGGTCCATATTTTACGCTCCTGTAACCCATTATTCAAAAGCACTTTATACTTCCAGATAGAAGTCATCCTTAACCACCAAAGGATTCCTCACTGATGTTTACAGCGGCATGTCCACCGGAAACAACCGCGTCCAGGCGACCGACAGTCTCGGGAAGGATGGTGGTTGTAAAATATCGGACACTGTGAATTTGACCCTGGTAAAAAGCCCGATCTTTTTTATTTTTAATGTTTGTTTCCAACTTTTGAACTGCAATAGTTGCCCTCCATAACAGCATCCACGCCATGATCACATCTCCCATTGCGATCAGAAATGGAACGGAAGTGGCAAAAGCCACCTTGAAATCCGAAGATTTTGAGGTATCGACGATGTGTTCGGAAGCTCTCTCCAGCCTTTCGATGGCTTTTCTGACATCTGCTCCGATATCCCACAGATTATCCATGGTTTCGGCAAGACTGACGGTTGCCTGCATCTCATTGATAAAATTTTGAAAAACCTCGCCTTTCCCCATGGGCAGCTTTCGTCCAATCAAATCCATGGACTGAATGCCGTCGGTCCCTTCATAAATGGAAGTGATTTTTACATCCCGTGCAAGCTGTTCCACCGGATACTCTCGACTGTAACCGTAACCGCCGTAAATCTGGATGGCCTGAACGCAGGTTTCAAATCCCCTGATGGCGCAGTAGGTTTTCAGCACCGGCGTCAGCAATGCGGTGATTCCCTCGTAATACGATTGGGTTGCAGGGTCTTCAGTGGCGGCTATCGTATCGAAACACCAGGCAATGTAATATTCTAAGCTGCGCATTCCCTCCACATGAGATTTCATCCACAGCAGCATGCGCCGTACATCCGGATGACGGATAATGGCAACCTGTTCCCCGGTATTTGCCTTGGGATCAAGATCAAATCCCTGTCGCCGTTCCCGGGCATAGCTTAAAGCATATTGATAGGCCGCTGAACCGTGAATGAATCCTTGAAAACCGACTTTCAGCCGCGCTTCATTCATCATGTGAAACATGATCATCATGCCCTGTCCCTGCTCTCCGAGCATTACCCCACGGCATTTTCCTTTTCCTCCCAGGGAGAGACTGCATGTGGCACTGCCATGGCTGCCCATTTTATCTTCAATACCTGTGCAAACCACATCATTGAACTCCCCCAGGGAACCATCGTCATTGACCCAATATTTGGGAACAATAAAAAGAGATATACCTTTTGTTCCCTTTGGATCCCCTTCCACACGGGCCAGTACCGGATGGATGATATTCTCAGTTAGATCATGATCCCCGTTGGTGATAAAAATCTTGTCTCCGACAATGGAATAGGTGCCATCGGAATTCAAAGTA
This sequence comes from Desulfocicer niacini, assembly GCF_054657595.1. Classification (NCBI taxonomy): domain Bacteria; kingdom Pseudomonadati; phylum Thermodesulfobacteriota; class Desulfobacteria; order Desulfobacterales; family Desulfobacteraceae; genus Desulfocicer; species Desulfocicer niacini. The sequence continues at coordinate 2,873 of NZ_BAAHYK010000089.1, read as the reverse complement.
GCGGAGGTGCTCAGAGCCCCCACATTGGAACCGGCCTGGGGCTCGGTCAAAAGCATGGTACCGCCCCATTTGGCTGTGTAGAGATTTTCTAGAAACACTCTTTTTTGGGTTTCCGTGCCGAAAAGTTCTATCATTTTTGCGGTTCCGCCACCAAAGGTCGCATAACTGTTGCAACTCAGGTTGGCACCTACCAGAAACTCATCTGCAGCCACGCTGATAGTAAGGGGCATCCCCTGCCCCCCCCACTTTGTACTTTCCGCCAATGCCGTCCACTCGTTCTCACGCATTAGATTAAAGGCACGATGGAATGAGGGTGGGACTTTCACCGCCCCATTTTCAAAGGTAACGCCGAGTCGATCACCCTCTGCCCAGATGGGCAAAAGCTCTTTGAGGGCAAAGTTACGGGCTTCCGTGATAACCAGATCAAATGTTTTACGATTATATTCCTTAAACAGGGAAAATTTTGCCAAACATTCAATATCCAGCTGTTCGTACAGTACAAAATCGATGTCTCGACGATCTGAAATTAAATTGGCCATATCTGTTTTCCTAAATTTTTATAATAACTGCCATTAAACGTAAACGTGCCACCCCTGGCCTGTCTTTCGTCCCAGATGACCGCCATGTACTTTCTGTCGAAGAGCCGTTCCAAAACGGAAGCGTTCTCCATAATTTTCTTTCAGGATATCACCAATCTCAAGTGCCATCCTCAGATCCGCCATATCCATGAGAGCAAAGGGGCCTAAAGGATGCCCTAAGCCCATCTGGCAGGCTTTGTCAATGTCTTCGCAACTGGCAATACCTTCATCTGCCAGCCGCACGGCTTCGTTGAAAAGAGCAAACAACAGCCGATTTACAACAAATCCCGCGGTATCCTTCACTTGTACAGGATTTTTTCCAATCAAATGACAGGCTTTTGTCACAAAGGCTGTGGTCTCATGTGATGTTTCCAACCCCGGAATCACCTCCACCAGCTTCATGATAAACGCAGGAGCAAAAAAATGTGCCCCCACAAAAAGAGGCCTTCGGGATTCTTCAACCGACGTCGCCAGAAGAGTGATGGGAATAGAAGAGGTATTACTGGCAAAGATGCAGCTGGGCTTACAATGTTTGTCCGCCTCTGCCAACACCGTTTTTTTCACCTCAAGTTTTTCAAATACCGCTTCAATGACCAAATCCACATCTTCAAACAGATCATAATTTGCCGCAGGAACAAGCCGCTCCAGGGTTTTCGTACGCAAATCAGCAGAGAAGCGACCTTTTTCAATGGAATGATCAATGACCTTTTTCAGTCTGGCTTTGCCTCGGTCAGCCCATTCCAATTCAGGCTCTTTTAAAATAACCTTGCAGCCGGCAGCCGCAAAGCAGAGACCTATCTCGGACCCCATGGCTCCGGCCCCCAGAATCGCAACCTTATTCAAATTTCCCATTTTCCCTCCTCAATTATGGCGTTGATAAGTCCAAGAACGTGCCATACTAAACACGTTCAACAATAATTGCCTGGCCATGACCGCCCCCCCCGCAGAGGGAGGCCATACCCCGCCGAAGTCCCCGTTTTTCCATTTCATGAATCAGACTGACCACAATTCGACATCCGGTATCACCAATGGGATGGCCCAAAGCAATGCCGCTACCGTTCACATTAACGATATCGCGGTTGAGTCCCAACTCCCGTTCAACTGCCACGGATGCGGCTGCAAAGGCTTCGTTGATTTCAAATAACTCTATATCTGACAGTTGACAGCCGGTTTGTTTGAGCAATTTTTTTATGGCATCTATTGGGCCGATGCCCATATAGCGTGGATCGACCCCAACCGCCGTGGAACCAACGATCCGCCATTGCTGCTTCAGCCCATGCTCATCGGCCACTTTTTTGGAAAGCACCATGACCGCACTGGCACCATCGTTCAAACCGGATGCATTACCAGCGGTAACGGTGCCGTCCTTTTTAAAGGCACCGGGAAGACGAGCGAGATCTTCCATGGTTGTGTCGGGTTTGAGATGCTCGTCGGTATCCACCACAATATCCGGTTTGCCTCTTTTCCCAGGTATGGTGACAGGGACAATTTCGTCTTTAAAACGACCTATTTCCAATGCCTTTTTGGCACGCATCTGACTGGTATAAGCAAACGCGTCCTGATTTTCACGTGATATATTATATTTTTCCGCCACATTTTCTGCCGTCATCCCCATGATCAGTCCGGTATGATGATCAAACAGACCGTCCCAGATTCCGTCGGAAATTTCCTGATGCCGAATTCGCATACCCCATCGGGCATTTTTAAGACTGTAAGTCACGTTGCTCATATTTTCGCCACCACCTGCGACAATGGCCTGAGCATCCCCGAGACGAATGGCCATGGAGGCAATGCGGATGGCTTCCATGGAAGAACAACAGGCACGATTCAATTGAACAGATGATACATGATCGGGATAACCAGCCTTTAAGGTGGCTCCCCGCGCCAGGCCATTCTCATCACTTCGGACCATGACGGTTCCCCAGTACACATCATCCAGCATGCCTTTGGGAAAATCGATCCGCTCACTTACGGCTTTTAAAACAGCCACAGCCAGATCTTCATGGGATAGTTTACGAAAAGCACCACCGAAGGCACCAATGGGGGTACGCACGGCAGACACAATAACAGGTATATTTTCCGTTGAAGTCATTTTTTCTCCTATTTTTGTTTTTTTTATATGAAATGCTCCGTAAACCCTTGAAGTATTTCAAGTTTTGTTGTGGGAAAACCGATGAGACCCAATGAGATCCGCCCGTGGCGGTTTATAAGAAAGAGTAGATAAGTCTAACCATTTTTTATGGTTCGTTATGGGCAAACCGAGATCAGAATGAGGTCTGCCCATGGCAGTTATAT
>NZ_BAAHYK010000088.1:0-9194 GCF_054657595.1 Desulfocicer niacini | reverse complement strand
TCTGGTTGATCTTTCCATATTCGTTGCCGGACATTGTTTTTTGACTCCATCAGATCCAAAATGTCTTGCTCATCAAAACGTCTTAGGAAATCACCGGCAGTTGTCGGATCAGGAATAATCTCTGCTTGCAGTGCATCATGCCACGCCTTATTATTCCTTAATAAATCAATATCTTCAAGGCGCGTACCACCAGCAATTTTATTATAGGCAATATTCAGAATATGGTCTGACTCATGGTAGGGCAAATGCCGTTTAAGCACATTAACCGTTTCATTAATTTCATCAATCAAGCCAGTTTTTTGCGCCAACAGATGAATAACGCCAATACCTCCAGGTGCTATGCCTTGATGACGATCATCCACTTCATAGTGAATATTGGATGTCTGTATCATGGGCAACAATTACTCTTTCCAACTATGGGAAACAAATTTCATAACTATCACTTTGATCGTAAGAATAAGCGTGCCTTATCGAGCTCTATGACCACATTTATGTGCTATTTCAAATTTCTAAAAAAATCCCCGAAAAAACCTGTCAAGTCTTTTTTTATTTTTTTTTTGATCCCTGGGGTGAGTAGTTACAAAACCACATCAACAATAAGCGCGTCATTCTTTCCTCCATAAAAAAAGGCCACAAAAGATCATCAGAAAATAATTCATCTGATAGCCTTCGTGGCCTGTTAATTTATATAAATTTTAGCTTTCTATACCACCCCTTCTGGAGCGTTTGTCTTATTTCGACTTATATGAATGGTTAAAACATGTCAAGGCCTTTTTGCTGTAGGGACAGGGCTAACGCATATAACTTACTCGACCTAATAATTCCAGGTTGTTATGTTTTTAAGGTAAACGCTATAAAATTTGCTATTCCATATAAGTGTCTGTAAATAAAGAAATTAAAATTCACACCAAATCTACATTGTAAAAACAACATGCGCCTGATAGCTGCCGGATTCCATACCACTAAAAAATTCCCATCCAAGCTTTTGACATAACTGCCGGGTCAGTTCAAGTCCAAGGCCAAATCCAATGTCCTGGCTGGAATAATTTTCTTTTAGAACATCATTTACGATGTCGATGCGGTTTCGAGACTGAGAAATCTTCACCATTCCGCACCAGGTATGCTGAAAGGCATTTCGAATGAGGTTACCTATAACAATACGAACTGGTTCTTCCGGTGCCTGGATGCTGAACAGTTCTGTTTCTAGAATGACCTCAACGTCTTTATTTTTAAGAAGATATTCGGCTTTCGCTGCCAGCTCTCGGACCAATTGCTCCAGGTCCAGATCTTTTGACGAAAGACGGCTCTCTTTTTCCCGGGCCAACCAGAGCAGGGTTTCTGTCAGACGCTTCATGGTGAGACTGGCTCGGTCAATACGGTCAATCACTTTTTTTTGCTGGTGTTCTTGATTCTGCTTTTTTTTAGTTTCAGATACCCCTGGTATCGGGCTCTCACCAAGCCTTTGTAAAAGTTCGACATTATTCCGGATCACACTGATGGGGGTGCGCAACTCATGGCTACTGTGGCGCAAAAATCGGCGCTCCCGCTCCAGGCTTTCATGAACCGATGAAAGGTTATTTCTAATGAGACTGGCCAATTCGTTCAGTTCAGGATAGATAAAATCAGGTGGAGGGCTATGCAGGTTATTAGGGTTAAGTTGCTTTGCCCATCGACCAAGAGCCTTAACCGGTCGCTCGACCTGACGAAGCAAAAACCAGACAATCGCAAATATGCCCAAAGCAGTCAAAAAACTAATGAGCACCAGGGCGTTCATATTTTTCTTCTTGTCACGTCCCAGTAAAGGGGCAGCAGTCTTTCGTGTGGTTATATGGCTGATATATAAGGACTCACCTTTATAGACCAGCTTCATGACAAAAAATATTTTTTGGGGCGGAGACAACCATTTTTGCTGCTTGCTTACCATAAGATCACCGACCTGTAGAGGAGGTGCCATGGCCTCCCGTATTTCTTCGGGCATCTGGCTCCAGTCCCGGCTGATCAGGTAACCGCTGAAATGGCTAAGGTGCTGCATATTCTCTTCAGAGGTGGTATCACCATAGCTTTTCACAGCATGGGCCATGTTGTCCCCAATGACATTGTCCATGCCCCGAAAAAAAAACCTGACACTTAGAAAGGAATAACCGATGATCAAAAGAATGGCCAGAAAAAGAAAGGATAATGCCACAAACCATTTAAGGCTGATATTCCGTTTCATTTTTCCGAAACCTTTCTGAGGACAAAGCCATGTCCTGAAACCGTATGCAGCAAGGGTACAGAGGAGTTGTCGTCAATGGCTTTGCGCAAATGATGGATATGGACTTTCAGACTATTGCTGTCCGGTGGATTGTCTCCCCACACAGATGTGACTAATTTTTGCCTGGAGACAATTTCCGGCGAAGCCCTTAAAAGGATTTCAAGAAGTTGCCAGCCAATGGGTGACAGTTTGATGGCACGACCAGACCTGGTAACGATGCGTTCTTTCATGCTCATCTCAAGATCAGCACAGCACAATCGTTTTATCTGCCCGCTGCGCCGTCCGGCCAGGGTCTTGATACGGGCCACCACTTCTTTAAGCTCAAAGGGTTTAACCAGATAATCGTCTGTACCAGCCTCAAAACCCGCCAGCTTATGATCCAGTTGATCCCGTGCCGTGAGCATCAACACCGGGGTGTCATTCCCGTCAGTTCGAAGCTGCTCACACACACTCAACCCATCCAGGCGAGGCAGGTTAAGGTCCAGCAACACCACATCATATCTATTTTCTTTTAGCAGGTGTAGTCCTGCTATACCATTGCTGGCATAATCGCACTCGATCGATTCTATGGCAAGGTAATCGATCACGGTTTCTGCAAGATCAAAATTATCTTCAATCAGAAGTATTGGCAGCAAATTGGTATCCTTTTTTTCTAAAAGGGTTTATCCATTGCCAGAACCGTTTGAGCATTTCACTGACATCCTGGTGAATGTTCAAAAGGACCGGAATCAAAACCAATGTAATCACTGTGGCAAACATAATGCCGTAAGCCAGGGAAACAGCAGCAGGAATCAAAAACTGAGCCTGCCGGGAGGTTTCGCTGATAAGCGGCAGCAAACCGGCAACCGTGGTAAGAGAAGTCAGCAGCACTGCCCGCAGCCGGTTCTGCCCGGCCTGAACGACAGCATCCTTAAAACTGATCTCGTTGTCACGTATGATATCATTAAATGAAGATACCAAAAGCAGACTGTCGTTAACCACAACGCCGGATAAAGCGATTATACCATTAAGCGACAAAATACCCAAGGAAAGATCATTGACCCAATGACCGAGAACTGCCCCCACAATACCAAACGGGATGGCCGTCATGATCAAAAGAGGCTGAATATAGGATTTCAAAGGAACTGCCAGAAGAAAAAATATGATCAACAAAGCCAGCAGAAACATATGCAGCATAGAGGTCTGAGTTTCAGCCTGCTCTTCAGCCTCGCCTGAAAAATTGATATTAATGCCTGGATACTGCCGCTCTATCAGCGGAACAATCTGTTTTCGAACCTGCTGCACCAGCTCTGTCGACGATAATATCTTTTTGTCCACATCAGCAGAGATAAAAACAGCGCGCTTACTGCCTATCCGGGTAATGGAATCTCTTGTAAACCCGTAATCGACCGTTGCCACAGACGACAACCGCACCACACTGCCATCATTGGTTCGAATATTGGCATTCATCACATCATTGGCACCTTTACGGGCGGTTTCAATATAACGAACCTTGACCTCAATCTCATCGTTCGATCGTTGGAATCGCTGTACCACCTGACCTGAAAACGCCTGCAAAACCTGTTGTGCAAGCATATCCATGGTGATTCCCATGGCACGTCCCTGGGGAGTAAGTTTAAGATGAAGCTGGGGCTGACCCGGTGCCATATTGTCTTCAATACCGCTGACAGCCGGAATATCTTCCAGGTATTTTTTAAATTGCCGTCCTGCCATAGTGAGAGTGGTATCATCATTCCCCCTTAATTCAATGCGCAATGCATCCACCATTTTGTGTGAACTCTGGATGCTCAACGTACGTGCGCCCTCCGGAAGTCCTGCAAGCGTCCTCCATTTCCGGACGAACAGGTTCATGTCATACGGAGATGATTTTTTGAGCTGCAGCCGAATAGATCCAGACTGATCCCCCTGCGACAACACCTGTAAATATGCAATGGCAGTTCCTTTGTCATCCTCAGTACCTTGCAGTTCCCGGTCTGCTTCATATGCCCTGGACTCCAGAAGTGAAAGAGCTGCGTGGGTCTGTCCATAGCTGGCATCATTTTCCATAGCCAGCTCTACCTGGACCGTATCCCCGGGCACATCCGGGAAAAAACTCATTCGAACCTTGCCGGTCATCGGCATGGTGATGACATAGATAAAAATCCCAAGAAACATTACCATCACAGCATATCGGTGATTCAGAGCCACGCGGATTGCAGGCAGGTAGCACCGTTTTGTAACCCATTCCAGGCCCTGATCAACTTTTTTCTGAATCCACTGCCAGGGGTGAGTCAAAGGGTTCATGCCGGGACGGACCTGGGTATTAAGATGGGAAAGGTGGGCCGGCAGAATCAATTTTGATTCAATGGCCGAAAGAATCAGACAGATGGTGATGACAATGGCAAACTGGGAATAAAGTTCTCCCATACGTCCACTGGTTTGTGAAATGGCAAAAAATGCTGCCACTGTCGTAAATATACCAAACAATGTGGGCATGGCCACATTAAGGGCGCCTTTAATCGTATTTTCAACCGTATCCCCCTCTTTTGAACGTAACGTATAAATGCTTTCTCCGATCACCACGGCATCATCGACGACAATACCTAAGGCCATTATAAAACCAAAGGTGGTAAACTCGTTTAAAGAAAGCCCGAAAAAACTGTCGCCCATAAAGTAAAGGGTTCCAAAAAAAATGAAAGGCAACCCCATGGCCACCCAGAATGCAACGGGCAGGTTTAAAAAAAGGGCCAGCAAAACAAATACAATGACAAATCCGGTAAGGGCATTTTTACCTAACAATTGAAGCCTCTCGGTAATCATTGTACTTCGGTCATACCAGGTGGACAATTGTACGCCACTGGGAAGATTGCCGTTACTTTGCCATGCTTGCGCCACCTGGCGAGCACCGGCAACGGTTCTGGAGATATCATCCTTTCCTGTGGTAATTACCTGGAGGGCGATACTGTTATGACCATTGAAACGAGATAAGATCGGGGTATCGTCAACAAATGTGTCTTTGATTTGTGCCACATCACCAAGAAGAATTTCACTACCGTTTTCAAGGGTCAACAAAGGGATATTAAAAAATTCTTCTTTCAAATACGCCTGGTCTGATGCCTTGAGTTGAAGATAAAGGTCTTTACTTCTCAGCACGGGCGCCTTCGAACTTGAAGACCCCTTGTTAACCGCAGTCTCAATATCAGACAGGGTCAGACCATAGGCCTGGAGCTGTGCTTCATCGATTTCAACAGCAATCATGGGATCAAGAGTGCCTGAGATGGAAACACGATTGACATTGGCATGTGACAGAAGATCATCTTTCAGATCTTCTGCCAGTTGCTGCAGGGTATGACGATCGGATTCCCCATAAAGCTGCAGCCAGATGGCATGCTCTTCTCGCTGTGCTTTTTCGATAATGGGTTTATCAGCATCTGCCGGAAATGAAGAAACAGCATCAACCTTATTTTTAACATCTCGCAGCAGGGTGTCCAGCTCATAATCGTCTTTTTTTTCAACAGTGATCGTAGCACCACTAGTGGTTGAAACGCTATTGATTGATTTGATACCATTCACATCTTCCAGCTGCTCTTCGATTTTAATGGCAAGCCCTTCTTCAGACTGCCTGGCCGATCCGCTGTTATAAGAAACAGAGACGGTCAGGCTGCTCGGAGACATGCTTGGAAATGCCTCTTTTCTGATTTTTCCGACCTGCATCACACCCAGGACAATAATTAGCAAAAGCAACAGATTGGCAGCCACCGGATTTTGCGCAAACCATGGGATAATTCCCCCTATCTTTTTATTCATGATGCGTCTCCCTTTTCAACCGGGTTTACCACCATTCCGGTCAAATAATTATTCAAGGGGTGAACAAGTACTTTGACCGGAAGGATAGCCAATTTGTCTGGTGGATCGATATATACGGCATCGCCATCACTGAACAGCGGTTCTGCCGAAAAAGATGCAAGAGTATTGTCTTTTGTCACATACCAGATTTCTCCCTTTTGGCTGAAGGCTGAACTTGGCAACCGCCATAAATCGTTTACACTGCGCCCCTTGATTGTTGCCTGAACAAACATGCCGGGCAACAGAGACGGCTCTGAATCCAGGGGATAATCAATTGCCAGGATCAGATTCCTCTGCCGGGTTTGTTCATCCAAATGTTGTTCCAAACGCAACACATAGCCGGACCAGTTCTGTCCGGTTTGCGCATTATAAAGGTCAACCGGCCATTCTTTATTGTTCAAAGACCGACTGTCCGGAAGATTGGACCAGTCAGATTCGGACAGGGAAACCGCTATTTCAACCCGATCCGTGCTATAGAGCGTGGCAATACTTGTTCCGGCCTGTACAAAACTTCCAGGTGCCACAAGCCGCTCTACCACCAGGGCGTCAAACGGGACTCTGATACAGGTCTGTTCAAGATCTTTACGCGCACTTTCCAGCACGGCCAAAGCCTCCTCTACAACAAGCCCGGCTGCTGCCACCTGGGGTTTATGCAGTACCAGATCGGATGCCGGCTCTCCTTTTATACCTGAAGACTTCCATTCTGCCCAGGCCTGTAGCGCCTGTCGTTCCTCTTCGAGCAGGGACAGGCGTGCGTCACTTAGAGTACGCTCAGCTGTCTTTACGGCAGAGCGGTAATTTGTTTCATCCAGGCGGGCCATCAAGCTTCCTTTTTTCATCCGCTTGCCTGTTTCAAATCCTGCATCCAGGGCTTCAACCTGTCCTGTAACTGGGGAAACAAGAGTGAGTTCAAAATGAGAATGGACGCCCCCATAGGCTTTAATTACAGCATGATAGCTGCCTGGACGAGAGGTGATCACAGACACATCAGGGTGTTGCTGGTGTATCTCTTCTTTTTTCAGTTCCGGCCGGTTGACCTGTGCTTCAATGGCGTGCTGAATATAAAAGGCAATCGCCGATACACTGATAATTGATATAATAAAAACCATCCATTGTGAAAAACGCCGTATCATTGTTTTACTCCCAGGCCCAGCGCAAGTCCCAGATTCACCCGGTTAGCGAGGCGGTCATATATAAGGTTATTTAATTTTATTTTAAGATCAAAAGTCTGACGTTGAACCGTCAAAAGGTCAAGAATACTCACCAATCCCTGGCGGTAACTTTCCGCATATTGCTGAAAACTGTTTTGAGAATTTTTTAAGGCGGTTTCAATATACCCCTGCTGTTTGATCAACGAACGCTCAAGCCCTATGGCATCTTCGATTTCCTGGACAGACCTGTAAAGGGTTTCCCGGTAGTTTTGGAAACTTACCGCCGTTTCCAGATCAGCAATCTTTGCTTTTGCCCGCAATTTACCGCCCTGGAAAAGCGGTGCTGTCAACTGCCCCAAAAGTGACCAGACCGGACTGGTTAAAAGCGCGGACGCAGGTGATGCGGCAACATCTTCAAGGGCGGCCTGCAAACTGATGCTTGGCAGCAAATCCTTATAAGCCACATCACTTCTTAAGCCGGCAGCCTCAATCGCCAGAAAGGCGGCTTTCAAATCCGGTCTCCGTTGCAAGGTCTGGTTTGGCAGATCCGACAGCGGTACAAGTACGATGGTATAATTTTGGGGAACACTGATCTGTATCCCAGGCTCCCCAATCAGTGTCCGAAGTAACCGCTGCTGCTGCGCCAGTATTTCCCTGAAACTTTCCAAAGAGGCCTTGGATGAAGCAGTGGAACTCCGGGCACTGTCAAGGGATTCCAAAGTGCCAAGCCCGTTGCGGTAACGCTCGATGATAAACGCCTCTGTTTTTTCAAGGGTCTCCAGGCGTTGCTGCTCAATTTCTATATTCTTAAACGCAGCCGTCAGCCCAAGCCAGTTGGTCATTACCTCTGCTGCCAGGGTATCTTTAGCAGACTGATACAACACCTCTTGTTCGTTCGCATCCTTAAGGGCTGCCAGGGAATCATCTGCCAGTTTTCGCCATAAATCCAGTTCCCAACTGACGGTAGCAGACCCTGTGAAATTGTCTTCATTGCTGTTTTCTTCTCGGCTTGCTGCAAATTTTGCGGTAAGCGTTGGCCATTGTTCACCACTGGCCTGCCGGTATTGCGCCTGGCGCACACACAGGGTCAGCAATGTCTGCTGAAGCCCTGGATTGGCTTTAAGGGCTTTGTCCACAAAGCTTTCAAGCTCTTTTGATTCGATCAGATCTCCAAGGATCAAGACCTGCTGTCCATTGTCGGACAAACGCCATTTACTGATCTGTACACGTTCCTGATTTACCAGGGCGGCGTAGTCTATTTTATTACCGGTTGCACATGAAGAAAGAAATATTAAACAGATCAAAATTATACTGTGGGTAAATGCTGATTTCAGCATATTTTTTCTCCCAAAATCATTTTAGTTTTGCACATCAAACACAAAAAAACCTTTCTTTACCGATTTTCACGATAAATTTAGCAGGCCAGTGGTTAACACCGGGTTAAGATCTATATGCTGTATTTAAAAAAAACAGGTGTAGCTTTTAATTTTTTGATCAGATGAGATTTGATGATCTTAGGAATCGTTACAAAATGACTTGATTCTTAAAATAGAAAATGCGTCTCAACGCATTTGTAATACATACTTGCTTTAGGATTACGTGGTTGATAAATTTGGCTCCTCGCTGTTTCATGTGGGGGTACGTTTTTTCTCAGAAAAGATGCCCGGACATAATGGCTGATATAAATCGAATGTCAGTCATTATGCCGGACTTTAAAAAAAATATTGCCCCTTTAATTGCCGTCCAGAGCACCGTGATGGGAAAAAATATTGGTGGCATAGCCGGACATGAAGAGGCATTTGAGGTTTTATCTGGAAAGCCTTTCCATCGCAGCCTTCAGGCTCATTCTCAACCGCTCCAGGACATCGGCGAGTTTTCCAATTTCATCCTCAGCAGGCCATTTTATTTTTTCGTCCATGTTCCCATCAGCAAGATCTGATGCCACCCTTGTAAAATTAGTCCTG
>NZ_BAAHYK010000087.1:0-9196 GCF_054657595.1 Desulfocicer niacini | reverse complement strand
TGGATGAAATTTTTTGTCCGTTTTTATTCTTAAGGCCGGAAGGTGTCTTCTTGCGGAGACGGGCCGGAGGATAAAATTCATAACGTTGTGCTTTTGAAACGGGGAGGATTAATCTCCAAACAAATTAAATTTTGGCTTTTCAAGACAGACACAATTTATGGGACTGGATAATTTCAGAAAAAGTATTCAATCATACCATGATTGACCGGTCAATTTCCCATTCTATAAACTTGATTCTCCAGGATTTACTGGCAGTAATGAAAGTAATGTGGAATCCTGTATTTTCGGAAAAGAGGTTTATTTTTTATCAAATTGATTCCTCAGGATTCTAAGGAAGGAAAAGAGTTTAAGGTATTTAATGTTTAATCCGTACTTTTTTCTTGACCACCCGTCCAATATTATTTTATAGGAAGAGCGGTTCTGAAAAATTTTTTCTTACTTCAGTCCCTATCATGTTTCTATGAAACTCTTTGATTTTAAGGAAAATCATGTACAAAATATCAACAGTGCAAGTGGAAGGATTTTGGAAAACTAAAACAATAAACACCTCCTTCAGTGATTCTGTGAATATTTTTATTGGATCTAATGGTACTGGAAAAACAACTTTCATGAACCTCTTGCAGGCAATTTTTTCAGTCGATGTTCCTCTGTTAAATGCAATCCAATTTACTAAGGTTTGGCTTGTCTTAAAGAGAAAAAGTGCAATTAGAAAAATTTCCCTTGAAAAACAAGAACTTAATCAAGGTTCTTCATCCTTCAAGTATAAAATTGGCCGAAATGTTTATAAATTTTCTTTCCACGATGATACAGACGCTCGCCGAAGAAGAATTCACCCTATACTTTATAATGAAATCAAGGAATGTAAAAAACATATAGGTAAAGTAGTTTCTTTGAGTTGGCTTTCTGTTCATCGAGAATTGATTGAGACTGATTATGAAGAACATTATTACAGACAAAGGGCACAAGTATTCAGATCACCAATAGACAAACGTTTAGACGATTTGCTTGAGCGTTTGACAGCCTACCAACTGAACTTAGAAAGAGAAGTAAACCAACACTCCAAGAAATATCAAACAGATGTTTTAGCAGGTCTACTTTATAATAAAAGGTTTGACACATTTACGCTAAAGGATGAGCTAAAAATGAACCCTGAGAGTATTAAAGAAGGGCTTTTAAACGCTTATCGAGACTTAAATGCTATCAATCAAAAAATTGAGTCAGAAATAGAAACTCACGCTAAGATTATTTCAACATCACAAAAGAATCTATCCAATTCTTTTTCAGATAAAAACAAATCAATAGATTTAAACGATGTACTCCCTATCATACTTCTTAGAAGGACCAATCATATAATTGAGCTTTCAAAAAAGTTAGAAAAAGAAAAGAATAGGATATTTAACCCCCTCGATATTTATATATCTCAGTTAAAAACGTTTATACCAAATAAAGAATTCATATTAACGCCTGGGGATATATTTCCATTAAAAGTAATAAAAGACAGTGAAAAAATTGGAATTGAGGAGCTGTCTTCGGGTGAAAAACAGCTTTTCATTCTATTCACGGAAACTTTACTCCAAATGGATAAATCTGCTGTTTTTATTGCAGATGAACCGGAGTTATCTCTCCATATAACTTGGCAAAGACAATTATTAAAAGCTCTAAGAGAACTTAATAAAAACGCTCAAATTATTGTTGCTACTCATTCTCCAGAGATTGCAGCACTTTGGAAAAAGCATATCAAAAACATGGAGCAAATAATTGAGTAATTTCGAATATTCAAATGAAGCTCTTGATATTCTAAATCTTTTCTACAACAAGGATGTCGTAATTTATGTTGAGGGAGATGATGACATCTTATTTTGGGATAATTATTTGGCGCTTTTAGATTTTTCGGCCCAAATTAAGGACGTTGGTGGTAAAGAAAACCTTGAGCCTTATATACAATCAATTTTAGAGGATAATGTTAAGATAATAGTTGCTGTTGACTCAGATTATTCCGATATAACAGAAACCAAATATAATCATCCACTAATCGTATATACGTATGGATATTCGATTGAAAACACTCTTTATTGCAAATCCAACATTAATAGAACTATTTGTAAATATCTCAAAGAAAAAAATGATTACGATGAGGAAGTTGCGTTTTGGATAGAAACTTTTGAGACCCAAGCATTACCATTACTAAAATACGATTTAGCAAATATCAAATTTGACAAATCTGTGTCAATCATGGGCGACAATTGTAGTAGGTTTTTAACAACAAGAAAGTCACATGATCTGTCATCAGAGAAAATTCAAGAGTACATTGAAACTTATAACGCTTTGTTTACAGAAGAAGAACTCAAATGGGTAGAAGAAAACATCTCTAATTACGACAAAAAACCATACTATCTTATACGAGGACATTTTATAACAAATGCACTCATCAACTTTATAAAAAACATTGTCAGAAAGAAAAAAAAGAAAAATATTGCAATAAGTTATGATGCTTTGTATTCCGCAATGATAAGTGAATGTAAAAACTCAAAATGTGATTGTGACCAGAAGAAAAATTACACTCATCAAATTAAAGAGGCGATGGCCTATATCGAAGTATAGATATATGGAAGTATAGGGTAGTCAAAGGGACCGGGTCTACGTTTGCCCCTTGCTTGAAAAAGATTTAACCAGCCAAATGAACCTGGTGCCGGTTATTTGGTAACGTTAGAAAAACAGAACCCCGGACTTTGTCTATAAATGCTTGCTTTTCCGGGGATGGGGACGGGCACAACATCTTGTAGTCCCCTCTGTCTTGGCTGAGGTAGGATTATACATTATTTTCATGATTGTAATAGAAAAATATTGCACAACAGGCGGGTGAACCGGACAGCAAGGGTCTCCTTCTTTTTTAAAGGTTGAAAAACTTTTAAATGATGTGCTTTCAATTAACTTTTTTGGAAACCCTTGCTGCCCGTTACCCAAGCGTTCGGCTAAAATAAGTAACTAATATGCTACAATATTCAAAACTTACCTCCGAAAAACACTACTGTCCAACAATTAGAGGCTCCAAATGTCTTTGGATACTGCCCCCTGATTTCAATGAAAAAATTGGGCAGGCTAGCCTAGGTGTTTTGCAAAAGATTTTTAGATCTCAAGAAGTGCGAGAGTGCGTAATTAGCCTGGGGAAAGTTACATGGGCTGATCCCGTGCCGCTTCTTTGTCTTGGGTTGCTTTTGGCGGAATCTTATCTAAATAAAAGTCAAATTGTTTTAGACATTGGCGATATAAAGTACAACCGATCAAACAAGGATCATTTGGTATTTTTAAAATTTTTCGCAAAGCAGGGTTTTTTAACTGCCTTTGGGCCATACGTAAGTTTTCAACATAAAAATGCAGGAGAACCCATAGCAGATTTTGGCTCATTGGCTCTCCAGTTATCTCATATAACAGCACCTTCTTACTTCAATAACGCTAACTGCATTTTTGCTAAAATATTACCTGTGCGTCATTATGAAGAAAACCTGCCAGCCCTTCAAAAAAAGGTGGAAGAGCTTCTCCAGGAGATGAAGGACCGAACAGATCAAACAGCTATCGTCGCTGACCCCCTTGCTCGCGATGCCCTTTACCAGAAAGTCAGAAAAATATTATTTGAATTACTGCTCAATGTCGCAGAACATTCTCATCCTGTAGGAGACCAATGCTTTGCTGGTGTTTATGCGAGGGTGCGCACGGCAAAGCCTACAAATTTTAGTGAAGCCAAATTTTGGAGCGATCTGTTTGATAAAAAAACAATTAGCCTTTACGGTCAAAAAAGTTTTCGTCCCAATCACTATGCTGAGTGGCTTGAGTTATTTATCTGTGATACTGGGGTTGGCCTTACTGATAATATCAAAAAATGGATACCTCCTGATAATGACCCAGAAGCTGCAGATATTCTCAAAAAAGTTCAGAAGGCTGAAAATCGTTTTGCCTCAATATGTCACCAAATTTTCAATTCATCTTTTTCAAGTAAGCACAGGCATGATGAAAGAAGAACAGCTGTTACAGGGTTACGACATTTAGGCCATTTATTGGGTATGGATAATGATCATTGCCGAATGGTTGTGCACGAAACAAAATATCCAGGAGGGTGGGCAGGCGACCACCATCCATGGGAGCAAGAAAAGAGCACATATTCGCGTACGGATATTGTTCAAACAATAATAAAAAAGAACCATGAATACAGTCATTTGGTTCCAGTGACTGGTACAGTCTATGCTTTTTCCATTCAGCCAGGAAAAGAAAGTGGTCTGCCCTGCCAACAATGTGGACGGTTAGATGATGAAGGTCGGCAAGGAATTCTAGCGGTAATGAAGGAACGAACTACTTTTGACAACCAATATTTTAGATTTGCTGCGTTTGATCATAAAACCATGGACTGTTGTCCTTCCCCAAGCTCAGATAGTTTGCCTGTCCCGCCGTATGATGTAATTGTACTGCGACCACCAGCATTAATGAACAAATCTGATATTGCCATGTGGAAAGCGCTGGTCGTTGGCGCCCAAAAAGTGTTACCCAAAGTCTTTTGCAAACAAATATTTTTTGCAGACCTGAGCCCTTACCAGACCCTTGTTTTCTATGACTTGCTTCAACATTTTGATGTTCATCCAGATGTCGAGATAGATTGGTTTTTGATTTCTGAGCAATGGGATGTTTTTTGCTTATCCTCAAAAAAAGGCAACTTTTGTCTTGAACCATCCTTAAAAAAAGCTAAGGAATTTATACTCGCTAGTAACAAAAAAGATTCTTTTTTAATCGCCGATTTGGCTGTCTTGCTTCGACAGATGGATTCCGAAATTTTTTGGAGCGCTAATTCCCCCCCTGAAATGGATCCTTTCTTTAATCAACCGGTGATATGGAATGAGAGTTTGGAACCGACTCAGCAACTTATTTTACCACGATACCTTGACCTCCCGGTCGCTCTCATTAACCCATTGCAATACCAAGCCTGTTTACGGTCTCTTAAGCGATTACTGGCATTATTTCCACTGCATCAGCCTAAGCCAGTCGACGACCTAGTCTTATCTCTTGTCAGGGAAGCGGCACTATCTCAACGCACTGAGGATGGACAACCAATAATTATGGTTGGAAGTATCGTTGTTACTGGGAAAACGCTTGAAAGATTGGTTCAGAACGAAGCGCAAAATGCTCTGCATATCTTTTTTTATTCCGAGGTTGACTCTCTTCTTGCAGTCAAGCCTTTGGTTGCCTTACTCTGGAAATCAGAGTTGCCTGGTCATCCTATACAAAGGCAAATCAATAATAATCTGCCCTGGCAACGGATCACTACCACATCATATATCGCCCCACATGGCGAGAAATCTATTTCTGTTCTCCGATATCGACCAAACAATGATGGAAGCCTAGATTTTAATAATCCCTATTACGAAAGAACACCAGAAGACACATATAACGATTTCAAACGTCTGGGCATCCTCAAGATTGGCCATTGGCACTATGGAAGCAGGCATGATTTATTGACTATCAACATGAGGCTTGCTTTTCGATTTTCCTTTCAGGAATTAGGTCCTTTATATATTTGGTTACAGAAGCAGTTCGATGAATTTTTTTCAGGCCCATCACTGGTTAAAGCCCAGCTATTGGTTTATCCTTCTCACCCTGTGACAGACACACTGTTTGACCGCATTAGACAGGATGCTGGGTTTAAGGATATATTACCTGAGGGGGGAATGCTTCCTATTAAGTTTGTTGGACGCAAAACTGTTTCTCCATTGTTGGCATCACATTTAGTCAAAGAACGTATTCGCCAAATTTTGGCAAAACGGCAGTGGACAACTTGGAGTGTTGTTCTTTTTGATGATGGGACTATCAGCGGCAAGCACCTAAGAGAGACCACTCAGCTACTCCAGTCACTAGGGGCTGAATCTGTATACCTACTTGTTGTTTTAGACCGTTCTGGGCTTCCAGTACAGGAAAAAGTATTTAGCAGTTTCCTTGAAAGGCACAAACGTTTTTGGCGCTGGGATGTGCCGGGATTGGGCACCCAAGGAAAATGTCCATTGTGCAAAGCGCTCGCTGTGGTTGAAATACATTTACACAAAGTTTCCTCTGCAAGGATTTATGAGCGTCTAAAAAAATGGATAGAAATCTGGAATCTTCGTGACGTTGATACAGAATGGTATCGCGATCAGATTCAATCAACCATCAATATTGAACCACCTCTTGAAATAACTTTCGGGGTTGACCCAAAACGATTTGAAGGAGGAAAGCAAGTTGAAAAGCGTTTACAATTTTCCGATGCATCTGCAGCGACTTCGCTTGTAATGGAGTTAACGCGTCTGACACCTCGGATGGATGTTGCCATTAAAAAAGCTGAAAGACTTCATTTAACTTTTCCTGATGCGGCTATTGAGATGCTTGCCAGCCAGTTGTTTCTGTACTTGGATGAAATGACAGAAATGGAGATTGTCGTAAGATATGAAAAGCTGCTTGCTTGGTTATGGGAAGGAAGGGATGAAACGCCGTTTACTGCTTTTTCTGGCCTATGTTTTTCATTGCTGGAAAACGATTTAATCCGCGAGGTGTGGATATTCGCTCGTAACTTACTTGTAAAATATGTAATGGGCAATCTAGATGTTATCTTTGTTGTTTCATATCTATGTAAAAGATATGAATTGTTGACAGGTGCGAAATATTCTCCAAATGAAGATGCTAATGAGATAGAGATAAAGAACTATCTATTACTTGATAAGGAAATCGGGGTAAAAAGACGTATTTCAGCCCTATTATCTATTTTTATCAGTAATCCATATCATCCAGAGAGTTCAGTAATTCATAAGACGGAATTCAGGGAAAACTTAAATCATATTGCTGACGGAAAAGTCGACAACATAGCAATAAAACTGTCAAGAATTAAAAATGATTTAAGGCAATTATATGAGGCAATCAAATGTCTATCGCAAAATTTGTATGTCCTTGAAATTGACCAAAAGAAAGAGAAAGAGTTAAAGGGTTTTATTGAAAATTTTTCAAACACCGCGACAGATATTGAATCTTGCGCTAACGATCTACGTAAATACCTTTACGATGATGATGATGGTATTATAAAAATAATTAATGATTCATTGTTTCATTGCATTTCCGATCCATCTGATTTCGCTATATTTATTTCTTCCTGCTTGAATTTTGACGAAGAAGAATGGGGCAAGATGGTTAACGAAAAAATCAAATCCTATAAATTGACAAATAGATATCATGGCGAAATCTCCTTATGGGTTGATGCAAAAAAAACATCAGAAGGTGAAGCGGTTTTTTGGAATAATGAGATGCCATTATTCAACCAATCTCTCTCAAAACTTGGCAGTGAAAAATGGTTTTATTGCGATCGTTTTTATAAAAGGGCAATTAGAGATATTCTGACAAATGTTTTGTATGCATCTGATCAAATAAAAGACCCATTCACATCTAGTCAGTCTTCTATAACAACAGCGCATATATGGTGGCGGATAATAGATAGTGACGATTTTCTTGTTTTCGAGACAGCAAACGCAACTGAAAATAGAGAAATAAAACTCCGTCAACATACTGCTGTCGCATGCATCGAAAGAACTGATGGAAGAGTTGAGGCACATGTTGACGACCGCACCGCTATTGCGTATTCTCGGTTGTATCTTCCTAGATTTTCTTACTTTTTAGGAGAGAAAAATGGAACATAATATATTGGTTATTGATGATGAATGGGACGACAGGTCACCACTTTATGATAAGTTTGCGGCAGAAATAGCAAATAGGTATCCAAATTTTAATATTGTTTTAGTTTATCAAAAAAAGGATGACAGAGCTGACCTAATGCTGAATTTTGGCCGGAATCAATACTCAGCTGTCATTTCCGATGCGGTATTGTCAGGAAAATGGAAGAATATTACAATCCGAGATGTTGTAGACATTATAGACAATAAAACACCAATGGCTATTGTTAGCAGTCGATGGGATTTGTCAAATTCTCAGCAGATGAGACATGCTTGGCATAAGCCAAATTGTAGGACATTTCTGCATTGGAGAGATATTGAAGGAAAAGGGCAAATAGAATACGCTATCGAGTCAGTTGTCTTTATGTTAGCTGATAAGGAAAATTTAGACCCCCACCTTGCTCTTGCCCCAGGAGAAGAGTTGCGGATTGTTCATATTTCAGACCTTCATACAAAACAAGTCGGAAGTGAAAAAGATACAGATGCGGTACAAAGAATATTCAATAAAGCCCAAGCCTGCGCCAACGCCATTTTAAATCATTGGAACGCCAAACCTCCTGCATTCATCGCCTTTACCGGAGATGTCAGTGAATATGGCTCCCCTACTCAGTACGAAAAAGCAAGAGAATGGATACAATATTTTTTTAAGCATCTCGGCCTAGGTGAGTTGCCTGCTCGGAATATACTGTACGTTCCAGGTAATCATGACGTTAATCTGCGCCTTGCAGCTTCATCAAGAGTTGCTTTAAGTATTGATAATGATTCTGGCGCAATAAACCCAAACTTCACGGACAAAGATCAACAACCAGAGATTTTAAATTATGCATATGTTCCTTTCCGTAATTATTTGTCAAAAGTATCTGACTGTCCATTGTTCGACCACAATATTGATTCAAATAATTTTTCTTGGCTGGAAGAACGATTCCTCCACTTGGGTGTTATTTTTTATGGTCTAAATACTTCGGTGCCAACCTCATCAACATTGCCAGAACGAAAAGTTAATGTCAGAACCCTCACTAGGTTAGGTGAAAAGCTTGGTGAAATTAAGAAAAACAAAAAACTTAATAACTCACCGATTATTATAGGACTTGGTCATCATAGTCCTGTTGCGGAGGCGGAAGATGGAGCAGTAAAAAATCTTCAAGATTTTGAAGAGTTTTTTCAGGGAAATGGCAAAACGCATATTTTCCTTCATGGTCATTGCCATAATAATATTATTAAAGATACGAACCTAAATGATCAAAGGCTGATCCGGAGTGGCGCCCCTTCTTTTTCTCAACTTGCTAAGGATCGTCCCGAAGATACTTTTCGTGGTTTCAATCTGCTAACTTTAAGCAGAAGAAAGAACAATATCACATCTCTGAAAGTTGATTCATTTGGCTGGATTGGGCCTAGACTGAAATGCCTAGAAACAAAATCATATGAAATGCATAACGGTAATTTTGTGGAAAAATACGATATAGCCG
>NZ_BAAHYK010000086.1:0-9964 GCF_054657595.1 Desulfocicer niacini | reverse complement strand
ACAGCTGATGACTCCCTGGCGGATTTAATGGAAGACGACACTCTGCCCAAGGATACCTCTCAAGCCTCTGACGATGATGATTTCAGCCTGGAACTGAATCTGGATACCGATGATGATCCACAGGCTGTGGTTCTGGAGGATGATACCCTGCCTCCGGACACAACGGATGATCTAGAGAACGATGATGATTTCAACCTGGAGATGGATTTAAATGATCAGACTCCCATGCCTGCTTCGGACGATGAAGACTCCCAGGCGATTTCTCTGGAAGAAAGACCATCCACAGAAGAAAATACAGAACAGGCAGCCGTGGAAGCAAAGACGCTCATCACCGAATCCAGAGATGATATACCCATTGTATCCGCTCCTCCGCTGAACGAAATTTCCCAGGAAATCCCCCCTGATACTGAAAAGGAATCCTCATTTATTGTAAAATTATTTCTTTTCTTTATTTTCATTATTATTCTTCTGCTCGGCACCCATGCTGCATCTCTTATGACAGGAATATCCATACCCTATATAACAGACCTCAAAATACCTTTTCTAACAGAACTTGTAACCCCACCGCCCCCCCCACCCCCACCGGTGCGACTGATGCCGGACAAAAAAACCATTAATGGACGCTTCGCAACCAATCACAAAGAGGGCATTTTATTTGTCATCTCAGGAAACATCCGAAATCCCTCCCAGGTGACCTGCACCAATATCAAGATAACCGTTTCTCTGCAGAACACGGAAAAAGTAAAAATAAAGTCCAAAACCGTTGTTTGTGGCGCCACAATTTCAGACCAGCAGCTGACCACGCTGGACATGGTGGCCATTAATGGCTTACTGGCAGGTCCCACAGCACCAGTCAAATCATCCCTGGCCCCTGGGCAAAGTAGTCCCTTCATGGTTGTTTTTTCAAATCTTCCGGATAATCTTGAAAATTTTACCGTGACAGTCAAGGACTTTGACCACCAATAAGTGCTGTGGTGATGGCTCTCACGAAACCAAGATGGTTTACGTTAAAACCAGCTCCTGATTATGAATATCAGTAGCCTTAATAAAAAAATAGCCAAATCAAATTTTAAACTTGACAACACAGTCAGGCAATTGTATAAAGTCCGAGTTTTGGCGATGTAGCTCAGTTGGTTAGAGCATGCGGCTCATATCCGCAGAGTCCGGGGTTCAAATCCCTGCATCGCTACCAGATACTAATCCGAACAGATACAGTTCGGTCATGAAAGCCCCGCCGGTAAACGGTCGGGGCTTTTTTAGTTTCCAGCACAATCTAACGAACAAGGATAGATCGTGTGAGCGCAGCGAACCACGATCTTATCCTGTTGTTGAACAAGCCCTGTAATTATTGGGATGATGGCTATAAGAAAATATCTTTTTTCAAGGTGGGGATCAGGGATTTTTCATGTGCCCCATATTGGAGAGAGGGCACAGCTATAGCGGGCTCTTTTGAAGAGCTTATTTGAAAATAATTATAAAATCAGTTTTTTATCTTACTTTGATTGTTGATATTCAACTTCGGCTCTGGCCAATCAAGTCACTTTATCCCGGCTTGAAACTTGCCGTTCGTACACCAAGAACAACCATGGGGGTATTGCAACATGGGCATTTAAACGCGGGTCTTGGCCGCAAGGATGCTGCTTTGATTTGAACATGCAAAATAAGCTGCACCAAAAAAAGCATTTTTTTCGCATTCCCATGGAGAAATCCGTAATCCCTTACCCTGCGGAATCCTCTGGGTAACACATAAATCAGGATAAGATGAAGAAAATCTTCTCTTTTAAGAGTGCGCTGTCGCTTATTACCGGTTTTGCTTTCAATGTAATTGAAGGTCACGTGCCCATTGCAGTTGGAGACAATGTTTTTTTCACTGATGACTCCCCGGTACAAATACCGAGATAAATACTTCAGGGCGGTTATGCCGGTGCCCACGTTGGTGCAGTCGACAACCCACCGGGGTTGAACACCTCTGGGGATCGGCATCCTTTCCTTGTTTAACCCATCAAGGAAACGGGCACGGAATAATTTGGCCAACGCTTTTTGATTAAAAAGGTATTTGCCCTTTTTTTTCTTCCACTGTCGTCTGGCCTTGTCCATGCCACCGCCGGGAACGACCACATGGATATGTGGATGAAAATCCAGCCTCCGGTTATGGGTGTGCAGTACCATGGTCATACCGATTTCGGCACCAAGTAATTTGGGGTTAAGACCAAAATCTCTCAATGTGCTTGCCACACATTCAAACATCAGACCGTATCCCCTTCTCTGATTTTGCTAGACCATGTGTCTGAACTCACAGGGGATTGTAAGGGTGACCATAAAATAATGCACCGGCAAAATTTTATTTTGCTGTCGGTCGATCCAGTTACTGGCCTCATGGTTTTGGCATTGGGGACAACTACGGTATCAGCATGGAGGGATAAAAAGACGTCGTAATATTCATCTATTATTGTAGAGAGTTGCATGATCACACCTTCCGAAAATCGACATGAATGGTGTTGATCAGATTGTTGATGGTCGTCATGCCTTCTTTTTCAACGACATCGGTAATATGGGCATAACGGGCAGTCGTGTTGGGATTTGCATGGCCAAGAAGTGCCTGGATATGTCGAAGACTTAGGCCCTGCTCCAGGAGGTGTGTGGCATAGCTATGGCGAAGGGAATGGATGGAGACTTTTTTTTATGCCGCATTCAGCAACAACAATTTTCATGGCCTTTTGAGCGCCGCCCCGGTCCATGTGATTTGTTGCCTTTCGAATGGTTTCCATGGAGCCATTGGCGTTGGGAAACAAAAAATTGGGATGCCGATGCCGTTTTCACAACTCCCGCAAGCCTGTTAATGTCAAGTCCGGCAGAGGGACAATGCGATCTTTATGGCCTTTGCCCCTGCAAATATGAACGCATTGACGGGCTGAATAAATGTCACCGACTTGAAGGGCCAACGTTTCTCCCAGGCGAAGGCCCATGGAATAGGTGGTCAACAAAAATAC
Source organism: Desulfocicer niacini (assembly GCF_054657595.1). Lineage (NCBI taxonomy): Bacteria > Pseudomonadati > Thermodesulfobacteriota > Desulfobacteria > Desulfobacterales > Desulfobacteraceae > Desulfocicer > Desulfocicer niacini. Next base: position 6,974 of record NZ_BAAHYK010000086.1, on the reverse strand, counting down.
ACGGTATCGTAATTTTCGGGTTCTGCCTATAATCTGCTCGACCTCAGCCGGTGTAAGGACATCCGGAATGGTTTTGACCTTGGGCGGTTTTACAATATCAACCCATTTCCATTCCTTTTTCAGTACAAATTTCCAAAAGTGCTGTAATCCAAGACGGTCGATTTTTACAGTGCTCCAGGAATGGGACTCAACCAGATCCGCAAAGTAGCCTTGGAGATCATCAAGTGTCAACCGATCCGGGCAGCATCCAAAATAGCCCCTGGTTCGGCGGACAGCCCAAGAGTATGCATCAATGGTCTTTGCAGCTTTTCCTTGAAGTTTCAGGGTTTTCTGATGGCGGGCATAAAGCTTGTTGAAACGATTTGCTTCTGACTGTTTCATGGTATACTCTCCTGTTAAAAAGGTTTGTGAAGCGGTTCCGTATGAACACGCCACATAGTATACATGACTCATTCTGGGCAAAGGAAAAAAAGGGATCAGGGTTTATCAATGCAAGGATGGAAAGCCTTTCTAAAAAGCCAAGCTTCCGGGAGCCATTTATAAAAAGGCGATGCCTGATCATTGCAGATGGATATTATGAGTGGAAACAACCTCCGGCAAAAGGCGGCAATAAGATCCGGTATTTTTTTCAGCTGCCGTCAAAAGAGTCCTTTGCATTTGCCGGTTTGTGGGACACTTGGGGAAAGAATCATCATTCATGCACCATCATCACCCGGGATGCGGTGGATGGCATCAAGGATATCCACCATAGAATGCCGGCAATTCTTCACCCCAATGCCTATCATGAATGGCTTAACCCGAAAAAAAGGGACCCGGAGCGATTAAATTCATTGTTGCTGGAATGTTGTGTTGACACCCTTATTTTCTCGGAAGGTGACTAAGGCTGAATGTACGGAACGAAAAAGAGACTGGCTGTAATTTAACACATGACCAAAATCCAATTGCTGAGACTTAAATCCAAATGAAAAGAAAATCTCCCCTCAAAGACAAGCCCCTTCGTTATGTTGGACAATCTCTTGATGAAAGAGTTGATAAGCTCATTAAATGAAGATGCGCTGCCTTACACCTTGACAAGCTTTTTCCTGATTATCATGAGTGTGCTTGAATGGTTGCGTTATTTCAGGAATACAGATCCCTCTCCAAAAATCGTGACTCTGATTGCAGTCATATTTACTATTTATAGTGTTTACAAGGTTCTCAAAACCCTGAGGAAGATAAAATCCACCAAACTTGGTCGTGATGGTGAACGGGCCGTGGGTCAGTATTTGGATGATATGCGAAAAAAGGGATATAGAATTTTTCATGATGTGATCGGGGAAAGTTTCAACCTGGATCATGTGATAATATCCAGAAAAGGGGTTTATGTCATTGAGACAAAAACCTATAGTAAGCCCTCAAGTGGAACTCCTACAATTAAATTTGACGGTGAGAAGCTGGTTTTCAAAGAATATGGAACCCTGACCAGGCCGATTACCCAGGTCAATGCGGCTTCAAATTGGCTGAAAAATCTTTTGCTGGAAACAACAGGCAAAAAATATTCAATAAAGCCTGTAATTTTGTTCCCAGGTTGGTATGTTGAATCAACTGACAAAGGCAGGAAATCATCCGTTTGGGTTTTAAATCCTAAGGCGTTTCCTCATTTTCTGGAGAATCAACCGGGTTTGTTATCTAAAGAGGATATGATGCTGGCATCTTATCATATTTCGCGGTACATCCGGACTTATAAAACCGCTTAACTGTCAATAAAACAATCAAAATGGAAAAAGAACTATGGCAACAACCACTCATTCAAAAGCACTCTGTTACGTGTTGATTGCCGGCACATTATGGTCATTCGGCGCTCTCACCGTTCGCTACATGGTCGAGCCACAAAATTATCGATGGCAATATCTGTTTTTCAGGGGGCTGACGGTTGCTGTAATTTTATGTAGCTATCTTATGGCCAAAAAGAGGAGCCGGTTCGTTAATGATTTTAAAAGGATCGGTATATCAGGGGTTATAGGCGCTTTAGGATTAGTGTGTGCCTTTATTTGTTTTATATGGTCTATCACCTTGACGACATCTGCTAATACGCTGTTTCTGGTTGCAACCACTCCTTTTCTTGCAGCATTTATGGGCATTTTAATTCTTAAAGAAACAATCCGACAAGTTACCTGGATTGCCATGACAATTGCCCTTATTGGGATTTGCGTGATGGTGATTGAAGGATTGGAAGCGGGAGGTGTGTTGGGGATTATCATTGGATTTTGCTCTGCATGTGGTTTCGCAATTTTTTCGGTCACCCTTCGGCTTCGTAAAGAAGCACCCCAATTTGCAAACATCGCACTTGCCGGAATCCTATGTGCGGCTTTAACTGCCTGCATTATACAAAGTCAAAGCGGCTCTCTCCTGATGTCGAGTCGGAACATTTTGCTAAGCATTGTCCATGGCTCATTGGTCGGGGTTGGCTTAATTCTGTTTTCGGTTGGCGCTAAGCATTTCTCGGCGGCGGAATTGAACTTGCTCTCTTTGGTTGAGGTTGTGGGCGGGGTGGTTTGGGTTTCTCTGCCCATCTTCGGCATCAACGAGGTCCCCAGTATGTATACCGTGGTTGGTGGCTGTATTGTCTTAAGCGCTATCCTTTTGAACAGCTTGTGGGAGAAGGGACAAACGCTATGGCGAAAACGCTATGCATTCAAGGTGTTGTAGAGTAGTTTAAAAACCAGACTTATTTGCCGGAAACATAAACGATCTTTCCAACATCATTGAAGCTCTGGACAGCAGGTGTTTTACTGGAAATACTGGAGCAAAAAATTGAACTTAAAAAGGATTTCATGGCATACCTGTATTTACTCATAGCAATAATTGTCGAAGTTGCCGCGACAAGCGCATTGAAAGCGTCTGCTGAATTTACAAAATTAATTCCAAGCCTGATTGTTCTTTTCGGTTACGGCACTGCATTTTATTTCATGACACTTGTTTTGCGAACAATACCTATAGGAATCACATATGCTGTCTGGTCTGGGATTGGTATTGTCTTGGTCGCTATTGTGGGGGCACTGATGTACAAAGAAATCCCAGACACACCGGCCATTATAGGGATGACATTAATTATTTCAGGAGTGGTGGTAATTCATGTGTTTTCAAAAACGGTAGGTCATTAAATATGAGTATACACTTTCAGCCGCCATCTGGCAGAACGAATTGAGGAGCCAATATATATCTTCATAGATAAAATATATACAGTCGATGTATACCACCACTATAAGCTGTCCTATTTACATGTCCACAGTGGAAGCCGGTTTCCCCTCACCTGCCGAAGATTACATCGAGGGCAGCCTGGACCTGAACCGGCACCTGGTCAAACATCCCGCCGCTACCTTTTTTGTGCGGGTCAGTGGCGATTCCATGATCAATGCTGGAATCCATCCGGAAGATATTCTCATTGTTGATCGATCCCTGGAACCGGTGGATGAAAAAATTGTCATTGCCGTCATTGATGGTGAATTAACGGTGAAGCGACTGAGATACAGGGGTGGCCTTGTTTTTCTTGATCCTGAAAATGATGATTACCAGCCCATCAGTATCACAGAAGACAGGGCTTTTGAAATCTATTCCATTGATGAAGCGTTTCTGGATCTGACGGGTTTTGCCTTCACAAGCCTGGAAGATTATGCCAGGGACATCCGGAGGAAGGTGAAAAGAGATACCAGAATTCCTGTCTCCGTTGGCATTGGCCCCACCAAAACCCTTGCCAAGATTGCCAACCGAATTACCAAGAAATCATACCGGGCCGATGGTGTGCTGGATCTCACTCCAGAAAAATTCAGGGAAATTGCCTTGGATGAGTTGTCACTGGCGCTCATACTCTACATTTTTATTTTTGGTGCAGAATCTCAAGGAGCCATAAAAGATTTACTCAAGTCGATAAGTGTTGAGGATTAGGTGAGACTGTAGCTGAGTGGAATCGATATCAAGGGGTCGTGCGGACATCCATTGGCATATTGCCTAATAGATATGCTCCTGACTTTCAGCCCTTCACCATGTCCGGGGCATTACTCCCGGCATTTGGCTACTATGGCATCTGCTGACTTCTGCCCTGTCACCAGACAAGTTACCTTGAAAGGCGCAATGAAGTTCCTTTTGCAGGTGCTGCCCGTTGTTTGTGTCTCATCACCGTCGGCAACAGCCGGTGATGCCTGGACCTTGGTATCCCGGTATGGTCCTGCCCGGGAGTTATTGCAAAAGAAAATCAATGTATGCAAAGCAGATCTCCCCGGACTCTTTTCAGTACCCCCTTGAGGGGTGAAAGAACGTGAACTATCACTACACAACCGCAGCATTTACCCTGCCTCCTGAATCCTGGGCTTTGACATGTTGTGCTGGCTTACCCGGAGACCAGGCCTTATATGCTGTTTCTGTTCGTCGGCTCATAGTTTTGCGCTCCAACTTCCTTCAGACGGTTCCTTACGGTTCCACCCTTGTTTTCGGCTAATACTTGTGTCAACTGTAACTTGGTTAACAGGATTCACGTATAGAGGACTTGCACCCCATAAGTTCACGCCCATGCCGGGCGTACACAAAAGCATTCACCAGACGGCAAAAAACGCGGCGGCGTTGACGTGGTAAATTGAGATGTGCCGCTGGTGATGTAGGTCGCAAAAGCAAAATCTCAAAATCAAACTGATACCTTACAAAATTGGATTTTCGATCAGGCAATCCAGCATATCTTTGCGGTGGCCCCATTGCATTGTCATCAAGGTATACCTTTCTAACACCATTGAAATTTCCGTCAAAAAGATTGTTTTTTTAATTATTGACACTGTTTTGAAAAATAGCTAAGACCTTTTTGACAGTAATGACTATTCAACAGGGGAACCATCTACAATGTATTGAAAAAACCAGCACGATATTTTACCTTACAACAGTCGCAATCAGCGTTACTTGACAGAAAAAGGGAACATGAAATGTCTTCTCCAGTAAACTATCACTATGAAAAATTTCCACCTGATAACATTGAATGGGCTCTCTTGATTCCCCTCATAGGACCTGCAAATGCTGCTTTGGCAAGATATGACGGAACTCTTTCTGCTGTCGTTCTTTTAAGCCCGCTTTCAACCCAGGAAGCGGTTCTTTCATCAAAGATAGAGGGCACCCAGGCCCTTGAAAATCAGGTAAAAGCGGCCAAAATTCTATCTTTGTATGAATCTAAAAAAAATCAGATGGTGGATTTGACCCATTCACAATATTCAATTCACGCATTGGATTTCATTTTTTCAAGACCCATTTTCAAAGCAACGGATTTCACGGGTATAAAAGAGATTCCAACGTCTACCGCAAAGAGAATTCTCTCCACTCTTCGGGGAAATGGTCTATTTACTGTTTTGCGGGAATCCAGTGGAAGAATGGCCGCAATTTATGCCTTCACAGAGTTGATAAATATTGCTGAAGGAAGAGACATTTTTTAAGGATCATGTATGAACCTCAAATTCGTTTGTGGATCATATTTTTAAATTTTTGATCCACAAGCGAATTTAAAGATCATTCATGCACCACAAAAAGAAAATTGGAGCACTGCATCTGATAATTTTGACCTGGGTGAAGCCTTCCTGGATAAGTTGATCCATAAGGAGTGATGTATGCCTGTTTTTGCCCTGGTGGACTGCAATAATTTTTATGTCTCCTGCGAGCGGGTCTTTAATCCTGGACTTGTGGCCAAACCTGTCATTGTGCTTTCCAATAATGACGGCTGTGCCGTGGCACGTTCCAATGAAGCCAAGGTGCTGGGCATCCGCATGGGCCAGCCTTTTTTCAAGATCCGGTCCGTTGTTGAAAGCAACAGGGTCCGTGTGTTTTCATCCAATTATCCCCTTTATGGTGACATGTCCAACCGGGTGATGCAGACTCTGGCCCAATTTACCCCGGCCATGGAAATCTATTCCATTGATGAAGCGTTTCTGGATCTGACGGGCTTTACCTTCACAAGCCTGGAAAATTATGCCAGGGACATCCGGAGGAAGGTGAAAAGAGATACCGGAATTCCTGTCTCCGTTGGCATCGGGCCCACCAAAACCCTTGCTAAAATTGCCAGCCGGATTGCCAAAAAATCATCCAGGGCCGATGGTGTGTTGGATCTCACTCCGGAAAAATACAGGGACCTTGCTCTGGAAATAACCGCCATTGAAGATGTCTGGGGTATTGGCCGACGGCTGGCCCCTTTCTTCAAGTACCGGGGGATTAACACCGCCCTGGATTTTAAAGCCGCCTCTCCATCCATGATTCATCGCAGGATGGGCATCAACGGGATCCGGATGCAGAAGGAGTTGTCCGGAGAATCCTGTTATCCCCTGGAAGCCGGACCAACCAGGCGAAAATCGGTGGCGGTGTCCCGGTCTTTTAAAACACCGGCCACCACCCTTGATGAGTTGTCCCAGGCGATCGCCCTTTATACCACCCGGGGAGCTGAAAAATTGCGGCATCAGGAGAGCTTTGCCGAAGCACTCACCGTGTATGTGATGACAAACCGGTTTAAATCTGAATCCTATTATTACAACTCTAAAACGGCTGTTTTTCCCACGGCTTCCAACAACACCCCGGAGCTGATCCGGCAGGGAAAGGGTCTGTTAAAGCAGATTTTTCAGCCCGGGAAATATTATACAAAGGCGGGGGTTTTGTTTTCCAGCCTGACCCGAGCAGGTCAGATGCAACTGGATCTGTTTGACACCACAGACAGGGAGCGGTCCCGGAAGTTGATGAGTGCCCTGGATAAAATTAACACCCGCATGGGGAGCCATTCGGTGCGATATGCCGCCATGGGGCTTTCCGGACAGCAGCAGTGGAAGGGGGCATGTAATCATCGATCCCAGGCTTACACCACTGACTGGGCTCAGCTCTTGAATGTTCATTAATTCTGTGCTCTATTTTTATTTCAGGTGTTTTGGTCTCCGGGAAGGGTAGTTAATCTCCAATAAAATTTGATTTGCACATCTGCACCC
>NZ_BAAHYK010000085.1:0-9978 GCF_054657595.1 Desulfocicer niacini | reverse complement strand
GGCAGATTTTATGTTGATCTTATTCTGTCCCACAACGAAGCATGAAAGAGTGTTAGGCTCATCTACTCTTTCATATAAAAAAGTAATTTAGATTAAATAAACAACCGTCTATCGGAAAATAACGGGATTAGGCGGTTTTTTTAGCGGTTACAAGTTAGAAATATCAAACAATAATAGCCTATGTTAATCGTTAATAACGATTAACAATCAGGGAGACACAATGCATGAATTCAGCGTATCCAGCAGGATAACAGATAAAATTAATTACCAATTGCATATTGATCATAACAAATACCCGGAAAGGATAAGATTTTGGGATATCGAGACATGTTTTACCTGTCCCATTGTCGGGATGTGTTTGACGGTGGCGGAGCAAAAGCAGATCCTAAAAAAAACTGATTTTCCGCTGAAAAAGACCAGTCTTTACGAGATCCATGAAGCCTTGGTGGCTTGCGGGGACAGTGATAACAAAATATCTCGCCGAGTGGACAGCCTTCTTGAGAGAAAATTTATGAAGGCAGCAGCCCCGCTTTTCGAACTTGATGACAAGGCTTTTATGGATCATTTTAAAAAAAAACTTAAAACCGGCGATTATTTGATTTCTTTTTGGGCTGCTGTGGTTAATCCTAAATTATCATTGAAGTCAAAGCGAAAGGTTTTTGGTGAAATTCATATGTCCATGCACTGGGGGGGAGAAGAAAGCCGAAAAGCGAAACAACATGTCATCCGCTTGAATGGTCTCATTGACAAAATGAACGGTGAGATTAAGGAAGGGAAGGCTCTCCGACGCTCATTACAAAAAAAGAATAATAATATGGCAAAGGAAATTGCCCTTCTGAAGCAAGAGAATGAATTACTCCGAAAAGATAATGATGATCTTATGGGGAAATTGCAGAACCACCAAGGTAGAACAGAAATAACAACCCTTCAAAGGGAAAATCGAAACCTGGAAAAATCCTTGAAACATGCATTGAAACCCAGCAAAGAGGCCAAAGCCCGCTTACATGCCTTGCATGATCTACGGGACCAGCTCTCTATTGAGTTGAGGTTGCAAAAAAAACACACAGAACAGATCATCCGGGAGGCCCGTAATCTGATTGGTCATTTTGTTGGTTCCAATCAAGGCGGTTGCATGGAGTCCGGCCAATGCGTTTGTGACGCATCCTGTCCGGCGTTTGATCTATGTGAAAAACGGATATTGATCGTGGGGGGTATTGCCCGGATGGAATCTCTTTACCGGGAGGTTATTGAAGGAAGTGGTGGGGTATTTGATTACCATGACGGTTATATGAAAAAAGGGTCTAAGCCCCTGGAGGATCGCATGAAACGTGCTGATATGGTGTTATGTCCGGTGAATTGCAATAGTCATGCTGCGTGTACTGTGGTTAAAAAATTGGGTAAAAAGCATAAAAAAAATGTTCATATGCTTCATAATTACAGCGTGAGTGCCATTTCTCAGGTACTCAAGGATGCCACGGCATATGGGGATGAAAAGGTGGTGGGGACCTTTGGGTATTAATAATAAGGCAAGCTCCAGGCGTCCTTACTCTTGAAGTACAGCCACAAAAGGGAGGCAGCCCAGAATTGTAAGGCTCCTTCCTGAAAATACTCTGGTCAAGATTGCAATGCCTACACTTTAAGTTTGCAGGGTGAATGTAACTTGCATCAGTCTATTAAGATAATAGCAACCAATGTAACTTGCATCAGCCTATTAAGAGAATGGCAACCAATGTAACTTATATTGTTCTTTGTGAGTTGAAAATTTTTTTATATTTTATCTTGACAATTAACTTCTATGATTTTAAAATTTGAAGTGAAATAAGATATCTATGATAGAGATGTCTTGCTGTTGAACAAACAGTATTTGTATGACGACTGGAATAAATGTATATTTTTTTACTGTTGTTATTTGGTCTATTTTTAAATATTTTATACAAGGAGGTGCCTGATGATGTGTGCTCCATTTTTAGCATCCCCGGTGGGATGGGTAATTTTGGGCGTTGGCGGATACGCTCTCTACAAAATTGGAAAAAACAAGGGAGAAAAGAAAGCCAATTCCGCTCCCTCAGCTCAGACAGAGGTCCCGGAAGTGAAAACGAAAGATGCCGGGAAATAACAAGGCATTTGATAAGGAGATAACGTATGGCTTTCCCCCTTCTTTTAAGTCCCTTGGGATGGCTGGCTCTTGGAGCCGGCGGCTATGTCTGCTATAAGCTTGGTCGGAAAAAAGGTGAAGATGAAAGGGCCGCTGCTGAGATCACTGCAGTACCTGAGACGGATGCCGATGCTGAAAAAACGGCAAAGGCCCCGGTGAACGAGAAATCAAATGAAAAATAATAAAACTAAACGTTAAAACTGTATGAAGGAGATAAGTTATGACTTTCCCAGTTGTTCCCCTTGCAACAAGCAGAGCCATTGGATGGGCTGTTGTCGGCGTTGCCGGTGTTGTTACCTACAAGGCAGGTAAAAAAGCGGGGTTGAAAAATTCCGATGATATCACTGACATAATTGAAAAGCCCGGTTTGGCTGATCGAGCATTGAAAGGCGCTATGAAAGCCTTTTACAGAACCCATAAAACCGTTGGTTCCGCACTTTCAAAAAGCGGTGAAAAAATGTCTACCATGTGGGAAGAGGTCAAGGCTGAAGAAACCCGGGCCAAAGCATAGTCTTAATGGCCAGCTTGTTATTTTATCTTTCAATCTTCCGGTGGAGAATGCGTTTCCGTTTCGCTTTTGACAATTATGGCCCTGGCCTGCTCTGGTGACATATGGAGGCGCAATCCCCCCGGACTTGAAATGCTCACCGGTTTATTTCTTGGTGCATGTAACACCTGGCTTTGTTCAATTGCCTCCAGGCACAGCTCCACACCAGGGAAAACACCGTGGGTTTCCAAATGATTGCAAACCTTGGGACTGCCCATTATTTCCAATACTTCAAAGGGGCTGTTCTGCCGGGCAAAATAGAATTGCATATCCACAGAATCATTGCCATGGCCCCAGATCCTGGCCGCCTCTCCTTCTGATAATCGGGTTCGCTCTGTTTTATTTACCAGTGTGACATAATCCATATGAGGCAGGGATCGCAAAAAAATGATCCTTCCTTTTTCTTTAAACCCCAATTTTTGTAGAAATGAGCGCATATGACGTCCTCCTCGGTTAAATAGTTCGATATGGCCCTCGTCCTTTTTGTTCATTTCTGCCAGTGGTAGTTTCTTGCCGGAATCGAGCTGAACATAAATTTTGGTTGCAAGGCCTGCTGGAATGATTTTATCTCCTTTGCTTCCCCTCACCCGGACCGGATGATAACGAAACTCTTTGTTGTGCCGAATCACATTGGATCCCACAAAAAGACCCACTCGTTTGAGCCATTCTTCCACCTTGGGGTGGGTCACCTGTACTAAGACAAGATTGGTGTTGACCTCTGCATCGATTAAAGATGAATACATAATCTACCTGTTTGTTTTTTTTTATTTGAAAAGGCAACCTCCGAGGCAACCTCAGCAGAGCCGCCCCCCCGATGGGCAATAGGAACCGGACAATTGAGCTGTCTACAGTTCCGGTCCGGGCCCATTGCCGTCGGGGGGGGCGGCGGTATAATACCATTTGACTCCGCGTCTACGACCCAATATTCGTTGTGTCCGCTAGGACATGTGGGTTATATGAAATACTCCGCAAATCAGGGGCGTATTTCAAGCTTTGTTGTGGGCAGAACGAGATCAAAATAAGGTCTGCCCGTGGCAGTTATATTGATGGTTCGGGATCTGGGGATTTTTTTTCTCTCATCCCGGCATAACTCAATATGCCCACAGTACTGGTATTGTGCAACAACGCTGCGGTTAATGCTTGAATTAACCCCAGAGAGGCTAATACCAGAAAAGCGGAATTGAGAGCTACGGCCGAGACAAAGGATTGATGGATTGTTTCCTGACATCTGAGGGCGATCTGGCGACCGATCAAAAGGCAATTCAAGTTTTCCTTGAGAAGGATCACCTGTGCCGATTCTTTGGCCAGATCCGCCCCCGACGGCAGACAGATTCCCACATGGGCCGAGATAAGAGCCGGGGCATCGTTTACCCCGTCGCCGGTAAATCCAATGCAGGCCCCTTCTTGTTTCAGGCGTGCCACTATCTTGGCTTTATCTTCGGGTTTTAATTCCGCATGTACTTCATCCACGGCAGGAAGTTGGGCTGCCAAGGCACTGGCCGTAACGGTGGAATCCCCGGTGAGAATTATGATTTTCCGGATTCCCGTCTCTTTCATGGCATTGAGCACCTGGTTTGCTTCGGGCCGGAGTTCATCCCTCAAACCAATTACACCCAGCAGATCATCATCGCAGGCAACATATAATAAGCTTTTTCCTTCATTTTGAAGTGAAATAATCGCGTCGTTGATCCCACTGCAATCAATCATTTCATCCTCTTCAATGAAATGACGGCTGCCCACCAGGATATTTTTTCCGTTAATGTACGCGGAAACACCATGGGCCACAATAAAGTCCACTTGGCTGCTGGCGATCATTTTAAGTCCTCTTTTTTTGGCCGCATGGACCACGGCATCAGCCACTGGATGAGAGTAATGCTCCTCGGCTGAAGCCGCAAGGGTTAATAATTCTTCCTGCCCCACACCGTTGAGGGTCACAAGATCCGTTACGCTCAATTGCCCCTTTGTCAATGTTCCGGTTTTATCAAATACCAGGGTGTCGATACGGGCAAGGGCGTCCATGGCCTGGGCTCCCTTGAGTAAAACCCCGTTTTGTGCAGCTGTGTACATGGCCACACGAACAGCCACCGGGCTTGAGAGCTTGATGACGCAGGAGTAGTCCACTGTCAGTACTCCGGCTGCCTTTGCCGCATCCAGGGTCAGGCCGTAGATCCCAAGCCCCAGGCCCAGGGTGACGGGCACCAGTTTATCCGCCAGCTCATCACTTTTTTTCTGGGATTCGGAATCATAGCGAAGGGAATTTTCAAGGAATTTGGAAATTCGGGCCACAGAGGTTTCTGAGCCCACATGGGTGGCTTTAAAGATAACTTTGCCCTCTTCCACCACAGATCCTGAAATCACCTTGCTTCCCGGGGAAACATGAACCGGTATCGATTCACCTGTTACTGAGCTCTGGTTGAGCAGGGCATCCCCTGCAACCACCTCACCATCCAGGGGAATCATTTCTCCTGGGCCGCATACCACCCGATCGCCGATTTGGGCATCGTTCAGGGGAATTTCCAATTCTTGACCTTTTATTTCCACCCATATGGTCTCTTTATTTGGTTTAAGAAGGCTTTTAAGAAGTCCCGTGGTTCTCTCTTCACTGAGGGTTTCCAGATATTCTCCAAGGGAGAGCAGAAGGATGATCATGCTGGTGGCAAAGAAATCCCGACGTATCAAAGTAAAGGTTATGGCAGCTGCATCCAGCACTTCAACTTTTAGTGTACGGTTCCAAAGGGCGGTCATACCTTCCATGATCACGGGAACCGCAAGAATCAAGGCAATGGGTGCCGCTGCAACCTTGGGAAAAAAAAGACATGATACTGCCAGAGTGCCTTTCCCCACCAAGGAAAGCAGGGATGGAGGTGTTTTTCGGTCATTTTGACCATTGAGAACATCTTTTGGAAGGTTGGATACGCAGTTGAGGATGGAACTTCTGGTCTGTGGTTGCCCATCATAAATAAACACCACAGAGGCTGCTTTAAAGTTGGGCCTGACTTGATCCACTCCGGGGATGGTCTCCATCACCGCTTCAAAATAATCAGGATCCAGAAATTTGCTTTTGAGATAGCGCGCTTTAATCCGTATACGATGATCCAGTTCATTGGCAATGAGAATTTTATGTTTTGTCATGGTTGACATGGAAAAGCATACTCCTTAAAGTAAAAACCCTTTTCGTACGGTGTTTGGAACAATGAGTCTTTTTGTATCTAAGCTTGAATGATCTGATGGGCATTGCCGGTCGACTTGGCCGCATTACTCACCGCATAGACTGTGGTCAGGTTGTGCAGCAGGGCACCTGCAATGGGGGAAATGATTCCCAAGGTCATCATGAAAAGGGTGGCGGCATTGCACCCGATGGCAATGGTGTAGCTTTCTCGAATGGTATCCAGAGTTTCTCGCCCCAGCGCAAGGCTGGTGGCCACATGGCCGATACCACCCTGCTGCAAAACAATATCTGCCACTTCCATGGTGACATCAACCCCGCCTTCTCCCACGGCAAAACTTAAATCAGACAGGGCAAAGGCAGGCGTGTCATTGATGCCGTCCCCCACAACGGCAATGCGTTCACCAGGATGGGTCTTTTTCCGGTGGGCGATCCAGTCGGCTTTTCCTTCAGGGGACATTCCCCACTGCACCTCATCAAATCCCAGGAGCCCCTTAAGATCTGCACATCCAGATCGGGTATCGCCGCTCAACATGGCAGTATATTTCACCCCGGCTGCACGAATACGGGCCATGGTTTCCTTGGAGGCATCCTCCCTGATCATATTGCCTACCTCTATGCGACCAATTAGCCGGGAATCTGCCGCCACAAATATCACGCTTGCGTCTCGATAATGTTCCTGTTTTTTTTCTTGGTTGGAATATTCCGGGAAAAAATTATTTATTTTGCCCCTGTCCAGGGTATCCAAAGCTTCTGAATGGGGATCTGGTTTTTTGCCCATATCCATTGTTTCAATTTCGGAAGAGGGGGCTGTATCAAGAATGCCGCAGGCTTCCATTAGTCGATGGCTGCCCACAAGAAGCGTCTGTTTTCCCACCGTGCCCCTGGCCCCTTTGCCCATGATCAACTGCCTGTTATCACAGGGAAGCAATTGGATGTTTTGTTCATGGGCCGCCTGGACCACTGCATGTCCCAAAGGGTGACGGGAAGTGTGTAAAAGGGATGCAGTCAGCTTTAAAATAGTTTCTTTTTTGTAGCGTTTATCAACGGGCTCAATGGCGGTCACCGTGGATCGAGATCGTGTCAGGGTTCCCGTCTTATCCACAACCAGTACGTCAACGCGGCCTGCCATCTCAACATGGGATCCTCCTTTTATCAAAATTCCCCGGGATGCGGCATTGCCCATGGCAACGGAGACTGCAACCGCTGTGGAGAGCCTCAGGGAACAGGGACAGGTGATCATGATGACGGTCATGGCCTGGAGAAAGTTACCGGTGACCAGGAAAGTGGCTGCCGCAAGAATTAGAGAGACCGGTACCATGGCCTGGGAGATTCCCAGAGAGAGACGTCCCAGCTCTCCTGTGTCTGTTTCTGCAGATTCAATGAGCCGGATAATTGCGGCCAGCCGGGTTTTTTCTCCGGTTTTTTCCACCCGGACATGGATTCCTCCTTCAATTATCACCGTACCGGCCAGTACGGCATCTCCGGGATATTTTGCCAGAGGCAGTCCCTCTCCGGTCATGGCTGACTCGTCAATGAGGGCATCTCCTTTGACCACCATACCATCCACAGAGAGCAGATCCCCCTGGTTCAATGCAATAATATCCCCTGGTTGCAACCCTTCCAATGGTACCTCTATTTCGGTTCCATTCATCACCTTCCAGGTATGGGCTACCTTTCCGGTGAGCATTTCCCGGATTGTCTGACGGGTTCGCTCCTTGATGCGGGTTTCCATCCAGCCGGAAAAATTAAAAAGCCATGTCACCACCAGGGCAGAAACAATGTTGCCGGTGAACAGGGCCAGATAGACCAGAATCGTGGATATCATGCCCATATCCACCTTGCCGGTGGCCTTTAAGTTGTCCATTGCCTGTCTCTGGATGGGAAAAGCCAGCCAGAATGCAGCAATAAAAGGAAGAGATACGATTCGATCGATGACGCTCGGGGCCAGGGGGATGGGGAGGAAAATTCGCCTTGCCATTAAATAGAGGATGTAAAGGCCGGAAAGAATCAGGGTTTTTCCCGAAACATGGTAGCCGTCCCGGTCCTTTTCCCCAGCCAATGGGGGGGACAGATCGAGGTTGGAATGGGAGCTTTTCCCTTTTTGTTTTTTTCCTTTCCCGCTCGTTTCCATGTAGGTGGAAAAATCATTTTCCAAATCAGACAACAACTGATCAATAAGGATACCTCGCTTTGGATGGATCAGGATTATTGATCCTGATTTGGGGCGAACTTCCACATGGGTCACGCCATGCAAGGGGAGAAGATATTGCTCCACCTTTTTGCAGAGCAAAGGGACTCCTTTTAATTCGGGTATCCGTATACGGGTGCGATGAAAAATGTTTTGTTTTATTTCAAAAGTGAATGCCATGAAAGGTTTAGGCCCTTATGTCCTTGATTGGTTGAATCATTATCCAGGTATGAGTAAATATTCGGTCAGCACCTCCTTTTCACCTGTTTGGGGTCTGCTCACATATCATTAGTATGCTACGCAGCCCCAAACTGACAAATATGGGTATTGTCCAAATATTTATATAACTAAACCAAATAGATATATTCAATGCATCAATGGTTTAAATTCCGGCATCTTCCGCATCCACTTCCGCTTTGGCATCCTCATATTTTTCTTTTAGCTCCTCGATACCACTGGAGGTGGCCGTCATCATTTTGGTTATTCCTTTCATCACTGTTCTCTGCACGGTTTCGCTGGTGACCAGCAATGTTATGCCGGCACCCAGGAGTGCGCCTTTCCAGAATGTGGATGAAGCAACATCAAGTCCCAGAAAAGATGTTGTGGGCGCGGCATTAACTGGAACAGGTGGTGCGGCTTGAGTGGATTGTAATGTCGGCTGGGGCTGTGTTGTATAGTAGGGTTGCTGTACATATACGGTTTGGGGTTGTTGGGGAGGTTGCTGTGTTGGATACACTTGCTGGGAGTGTTGCACAGGTTGTTGTGTTTGATACTCTTGCTGGGACTGTGAAGCCATTTGTTCATCATAGGTACTCATAAAAATGTTTCCTTTAAAAATGTTTTTATTTTGTTTCTTCTTGGGGTACGTCTGTAGATTGAGTCTTCGTCGATTGTTTTGCAGAGTTGTTTTCCTTCCCATCCCCTGTGGCAGCGGCTGCAGTGGCACCACCTCCCATAATAGCTCCCAGGGTTTTTCCCATGGCCCCTTTGATGGTTTCGCTGGTCAGCAGTACGGTTGCCGCAGCCCCCACAAGGGCACCTTTCCAGAATTGATCATCCTGCGCGGTGGTGGTGTAGAGGGTTTTCAGCACATCACCCACCGAGGCATCTCCTTCGGCAAATTCCCCCACCGCTGTCATTACCTGACCATAATTCGGCGGGGGGGCTTGCTGGGGTTGTTCTGGTGCAACAACTGTTTCCGAAGCAGATTGCTGAACATAAGCGTTTTTTGGGGGAAGGGGGGGCTGTTGCTGCATGACAGGCGGCGTGTGGCTATAGTAAAGTTGTCCCGTGGCCGGGTCCATGAAGGTGTAAACTGGCTGTTGAATCGGGTTTTGATTGTACATTTGCCCAGAAGATGCAACGTTCTGCTGTGCATGGGGTTGCTGTTGATAGATGGTTTGGGGTTGAGCAGCGGGATTGAGCAAGGTTTCCCGGTGAGCCGTTTCCGGTGGCCTGGCCGGCGTGACCTGTGCATATTGCTCCGGTTCTGTCTGGCGGGGGGGATTACCCGAGTTTTGTGACAATGTTGCCTGGCCCGTCAAAGCCGACTGGGGCGGCATCGGATTAATATAAGTGTCTTGTGGCAGATTGTTTTGCTCCGTCTGTTGCATGGCCGCCGGTGCACCCGGGTTAGCCTGGCTCATTTGCTGGGAGTTAATTTGCGTGTGCTCTTCTGGAACTGGCTGCTGATACGCTGGTTCAGCCGATCTTGATTCATTGAGGCCGATTTGGCCAGGATTATGTTCTTCCATCCACACCTCCTGAATATAAAGGGATTTTTTTTATAAGAAAGAGTAGATAAGCCTAACACTCTTTCATACTTCGTTGTGGGCAAGCCGAGATCAGAATACGGTCTGCCCGTGGCAGTCATATGAAAAGGTAGCCTTCAAATCTACCTCAGCAGAGCCCCTCCCCCG